>DQLO01000029.1 GCA_015660155.1 Verrucomicrobiota bacterium | reverse complement strand
GCGGCCATTTCCTTGTCTTTCCACAGGCGCACCAAAGGCGTGCGACCCCACGCGGCGCGCGCGGCGTTCATATCCGGCACGCTGGCCACGGCGAAGGTGGTGGGCGGCAGGATCGTTTCAGGAGCAGCGGCACGGCCAAAAACGGCCAACAACAGCAGGATGGGAACGAACAGGGTACGGTTTTTCATTATGGTTTGTATTTACGTTATTTTGGGAAAAAGGTTACAGGCTACGGTGCCGTCGGGGTTTTGCGCGGCTTGCGCGGGGGCGGCAAATAGCGGTAGGCGTTGCTCGGATTATCATTGTCATAGGCGTAGGCGTCGCGGTTTTGAAGGAAATGCATCACGCGATCGACGGGAATGGCGAAGCCGAGATTTTCGCCACTGGAGATTTTCATGTTGGTGACGCCCACCACCTCGCCGCGCAGATTGAAAAGCGGCCCACCGCTGTTGCCGGGGTTAATGGGCGTGGAGGTTTGGAGGTAAAGCGCCCCTTCCATCTGGCGTTTGCGCGTGCTGACGATGCCTTCGGTGACCGTGCGCTCGAGGCCCAACGGACTGCCAATGGCGAACACGCGCTCGCCCACTTGCAGCTGCGCGGGGTCGGCCGCGAGCGGCACGGGGTGAAATTTCGGCGCGTCCTTTTCGGTAATTTGCAGCAGCGCCAAATCGGCAAACTTGTTCATCGCCACGATGCGCACCTTGCGATAGGTCTTGCGCTCGAGCTGGCCGTCGCGCTGGTGATACACCTCCACCGAAATGCGCGTCTCGCCTTCGATGACGTGGAAATTCGTGATCAGATGGCCGTCCTCGCGAATGATAAATCCCGAGCCCAAACCGCCGGGAGTTTTCACCTGCACCACCGAAACCCCGAGCGCCTCCACCAACTGCTTCACCGGCCGCAACGGCGGCGGCTTGGCGGCCACGATGTAGAGGCCCTTCGCCTTGGCCACAGTTTGTGCAACCGGCGCGCCGGTGCGCTCGATGCGCTGCACCTCGGCGCGATCGAGCGTGAGCACCGTGTACCCGATGTCCACCACCAGCACTTCCTCTTTCTCGGCCAGCAATTTGCCTTCAATTACCGCGCCGCCTTTGAGGTGCAATTTATCGGCTTGCGCCCACATCGCGGCACAGCACAACACCAGTGCAGTTTGGAAAAAACGTGGCATACGCAAAACCCTATCAAAACCGCCGCCCAAGGCAAGCCGCAGTTTTGAGGGCCTCAGCGAGGTCGGCCGGGGTGTTGAGATTTTGCAATTGCGGCACTTCGGCCACAAGCACCCGAATGCGCCGCGCGCGCAGCCGCACGGCCAGCCGTTGCAACGATCGCTGGCCCGACGCCAGTTGCGCCTCCACCTTCGGCAATACGGCGGGCGAGAGCACAAAGGGAAATCCCACCGTGCCTTTCACCGAGGCAAACACCGCCTCCGCTTCCACGGCGAGAATCCGCTGCGTGAGTTCCGCAGTGAGAAACGGCATATCGCAGCCAAGAAATAAAACCCGCCCCGCCCGCGCTCGCCGCAACGCCGTGGCCACACCGCCCAGCGGGCCTTGGCCGGGGGTGTCGTCTTGGGATTGCACACGGCAGGGCAAGCCCAGCTCCGCCGCCAGCGCACGGGCGTGCCCCAGCAGCGTGCGCCGGCCCAGCCGCAAATCGGCCTTGGCGCGGCCCATTCGGGTGCTGCCGCCGCCGGCGAGGATGACGCATTCGCTCAAATCGATGACTGAATTTTTCTTCAAAAAACTGTTGCCTTTGACGGGGCGTCTGCTAGCTTGCCTGCCCTTTTCCACGGGTTTACCGCGGAAGAGTCATGGCCTGAAACGCCCGGATCCGAGTGGGTTTGGCGGCCACAATAACACTAAACGAAATCCCGTTTTCCGCGGGATGGCCCACAGGGGTCTTTAACAAAGGAATAAACATGATTAGCATTGGCATCAAGGAATTGTTCGAGGCGGGCGTCCATTTCGGACACCAAACGCGACGTTGGCACCCCAAAATGAAGCCCTATATTTTCCGGGCGCAAAACGGCATCCACGTCATTAACCTCGATAAGACACTCGAACTACTCAACGTCGCCTGCGATTTTATGGCCACCCAAGTGCGCAGCGGCGGCAAGGTGCTGTTTGTCGGCACCAAAAAACAGGCGCAATCGGCCATCCGCGACCTCGCCGAAGCCACCGGCCAGCCGTGCATCACCGAGCGTTGGCTCGGCGGCACGCTCACCAATCTCAAAACCGTCAAAAAATCCCTCAAGAAGCTCCAGCACATCGAGGCGATGGAGGCGGACGGCAGCATCACCGGCTACGTCAAACAGGAACAAGCCCGCTTCCGCCGCCAAAAGGCGCGACTGCTTAAAAACCTCGGCGGCATCCGCGACATGGAAGGCTTGCCGGACGCCATTTTCATTATCGATCTCAAGCGCGAACATAACGCCGTGGCCGAGGCCCGCAAATTGAAAATCCCAATCGTCGCCATCGTGGATACCAACTGCGATCCGGAAATCGTGGATTTCCCCATCCCCGGCAACGATGACGCCATTCGGTCCGTGGAACTCTTCCTCGACGCCGCCACGCAAGTGATCGTTGAAGCCCGTGCTGAACGCCTCGCCAAGACCAACGAGGAAGAAGCCGCAGCCGCAGCGGCCAAAGCAGAAGCCGAAGCCAAAGTTGAAGCCGAAGCCCCCTCCGAAGCCAAAACTCCAGCTACACCCGAAGTGCCCGCAGAGGCACCGGTTGAACCCAAAGCCCCCGCGCCCGATGCGAAACCCAAGGCGGAAACCACAGAAGCCGCCCCCGCTGCTGCAACCGCCAAGGCTTAGCCCCACTGCCATCCCAAGTTTGGCGGCGAACCCAATCGCAATCGCAATCTATTTGCATTAAATAATTAACCAGTGAGTACCCAAGAAAAAAAATAATATGGCTGATATTACCGTAGCCCAAATAAGTAAACTCCGACAACAAACCAGCGCCGGCATGATGGATTGCAAAAAGGCGCTCACCGAAAGCGGCGGCGATCACGAGGCCGCCGTCGATTGGCTCCGCAAAAAAGGTGCCGTCACCGCCGCGAAAAAATCCAGCCGCGCCACTTCCGAAGGCATCATCTCCCATCAAATTTTGCCCGGCGCCAAGGCCGGCATTTTGTTGGAAGTGAATTGCGAAACGGATTTCGTCGGCAAAAATGAATCCTTCCAAAATCTCTGCGCCGACTTTGCGCAATCATTGCTCGAAGACCCCAACGCCGATCTCGAAGCACGCCGCACCACCGCCGTGGCCGAGGTGGGCGAAAACATCGTCATCCAACGCCACGCCCGCCTCGAGGTGGAAGGCCACGGCGCGATCGCCGCGTATATTCACCACGGCGCGAAAGTGGGCGTGCTCGTGCAAGTCAGCACCGGCAAGGAAGCCACCGCCGAGAGCGATGAGTTCAAATCGTTGCTGCGCGACATCACCCTGCAAATCGCCGCCGCAAGCCCCGAGGCGGTTGATCGCACCAGCATTGACCCCACCCTCATCGCGAAGGAAAAGGAAATCGCCACCGAGCAATTTAAGGACAAGCCCGCGCAGGCGATTGAAAAAATTGTGGAAGGCAAACTGGAAAAACATTTCTCCACCGTCTGCCTCGTGGATCAGGCGTTTGTCAAACAAGGCGACCTCGCCGTGAAAGACCACATCTCCGCCACCGCAAAAGTGCTGGACGACACCATCACCGTGGACGCCTTCCTCCGCTATCAAGTCGGCGAGACGGGGGAATAGCCTCTCTTTTTATCTTTGATTCACAAAACGCCCGCTTCAACGCGGGCGTTTTTTTCGTGCAAGCCATTGACGTGCAGCTCGTTGGCAGGTAAACCATCTCCGGTGACAAAAACAGCCAAACCCAAGCCCAAGTACAAACGCATTCTCCTCAAACTTTCCGGCGAAGCGCTCGGCGGAGATCAGGGCTTTGGTATCTGCCCCGAGACCGTTGACAGCATGGCCCGCCAAATCGCCGAGCTGCGTGAGTTGGGCGTCCAAGTCGTCATCGTCGTCGGCGGCGGCAACATCTTTCGCGGCCTCGAAGGCGCAGACCACGGCATCGACCGCGTCACCGGCGATTATATGGGCATGCTCGCCACCATCATCAACGCCCTCGCCCTGCAAAATTCGCTCGAGCATTACAAAGTGGAAACCCGCGTGCAAACCGCCATCGAGATGAGCGAAGTAGCCGAGCCCTTCATCAGCCGCCGCGCCGTGCGCCACCTCGAAAAAGGCCGCGTCGTCATCTTCGGCGGCGGCACCGGCAACCCCTATTTTTCCACCGACACCGCCGCCGCACTGCGCGCCAACGAAATCGGCGCCGACATCATCCTCAAGGCCACCCAAGTCGACGGCATTTACGACAGCGATCCCAAAAAGAATCCCAAAGCCAAACGCTACAAGGAAATCACCTACCTCGAAGCCCTGCAAAAGCAGCTCCGCATTATGGATTCCGCCGCCTTCTCCCTGTGCCTCGACAACAATATGCCCATCATCGTCTTCGACCTCTTCAAGCCCCACAACATCCGCAACGTCGTCCTAGGCAAAAAAATCGGCACCCTCGTTCACGCTTAATTGTGCCCGCAATTTTCCCTTCCCCCGCGCCGCGTGCGGGTTTAGGCTGCGCGTATGCCAGTTGATGACGCTCTCCTTACTGCTGAGGAAAAAATGCAGAAGACCGAAGAAGTGGTGCAACACGAGTTTGCCGGCGTGCGCACCGGCAAAGCCTCGCCCGCACTCGTGGAAAATATTCTCGTGGAAGCCTACGAGGGCAGCCAAATGCGCCTGCGCGAGCTGGCCGCCATCACCACGCCGGAGACGCGGACGCTCGTCATCCAGCCGTGGGACGCTTCCACCGTGCATCCCATCGACAAAGCCATCCAAGCCGCCAACCTCGGTTTCAATCCTTCCATCGACGGCAAAATCATTCGCATCACATTGCCCGAGTTGAGCAAAGAACGCCGACAGGAATTTGTGAAGACCGTCAAGAAAATGACCGAGGACGCCCGCGTCGCCATTCGTCACGTGCGGCGCGACACGTTGCAAGGATTGAAAGAGGAACGGAAAAAAAGCGACATCACCGAGGACGATTTGACTTTTGCCGAAAAGGAAGTGCAAAAGCTCACCGACGATTACATCAAAAAAATCGATGCCCACCTCGCCCACAAGGAAGAGGAAATTATGAAGGTCTAATTATGGAAACGGAAACACAAACCCCAGAAACTGCTGAAGCCGCCGAGCCGCAAACCTGCCTTGACCTCAAACCCATCGCGAAGGGCACCAATCAACTTTGCGAAGCCATCGTGAGCCAGGAGGGCTTTGCCGAGTTATACAAAAAAATCGACGCGTTCATTAACGACGAGAAACTCAAGTACGAGTACGGCATGCTCAATGACCGCGGCGCGTTGTTGCAGCAAAAGCAACAAGCCGGCGTGGAAATCGCCGAAGCCGAGATGGCTGATTTTGAAAAACTGCGTGAAGAATTCATGGCCAATCCCGTGGCCACCCAGTTCCTCGAGGCCCAGGAAGAAGTGCAACAAGTGCAGGATCGCATCCACCAAGTGATTGCCAAAACCTTCGAAGTCGGCCACGTGCCACAGTCCGAAGATTTCGATTTTTGCAGTGATGGCTTTGGCAACTGCGGTTGCGAATAATCCGATGGACTTCACGCGGCGCAGTTTCCTCACCTCCACCGCCCTCGCCAGCGCGGCTTTCGCGGCGGAGCCATTTAGGCGCACGGGCGCGGCCAACTTGCGGCTGAGTTTGGCCGCGTATTCATTCCGCACTTTTTTCCGCGATCAAAAAACCGGCACGCGAAAGGTCGAAAAGAACGCGATGGATATGCACCGGTTCATTGATTTCTGTGCCGACCACGGCTGTGATGGCACGGAGTTGACCAGTTATTTTTTCAAACAACCCGTCACGCGCAAATATCTTGTGGCACTGCGGCGGCGTGCGTTTTTGCGCGGGTTGGAAATCAGTGGCACGGCCGTCGGCAATAATTTTTCCCTGCCCAAAGGCGACGCGCGCGCCGCGCAAATCGCCTACGTGAAACAGTGGATCGACCACGCCGCCGTGCTCGGCGCGCCGCACATTCGCGTGTTCGCCGGACGCGAAGCCAAAGGCGTCAGCCGCGCCCAAGCCGATCGATGGGCCATCGAGTGCCTGCGCGAATGCTGCGATTACGCCGCCAAACACGGTATTTTTCTCGGCATCGAAAACCACGACAGCATCGGCGACGCCAAAAGCCTCATCAGTTTCGTGAAGGCCGTGGATCATCCGTGGTTCGGCGTGAACCTCGACAGCGGCAACTTTCGCACCGCCAATCCCTACGAAGATTTCGCCGCCGCCGCGCCTTACGCCGTCAATGTGCAACTCAAAGTGGAGATCAGAAAAGCCGGCAAAAAAGTCCCCGCCGATCTTCCACGATTTATCGACCTCCTGAAAAAGTCCAAGTACCAAGGCTACGTCGCACTGGAATTTGAAGCCGCAGAAAGTCCTTACGAAGCCATCCCGCCATTGTTGAAAAAGTTAGCGGCGGCTATTGATTAATTTTCGCCCACTTCGGAACTTTCGCCTTTGCCCTTCACGTGTTTGTCGTACCACGCCACCATCTCGGCCAGCGTGTGGCCCACACTTTTCTTGGCGCGATAGGTGTGCGACTCATGCGGCAGCATCACGATGCGCGCCTTGCCGCCGTTGCCTTTGATGGCGTGGTACAGCCGCTTGCTCTGCTCCGGCGTGGTGGCAGGGTTGTTGTCTTTCTCGCCGTGAATTAACAGCAACGGGTCACGGATTTTCGGCACGGCGAGCAAGGGCGACATTTCCAAATAAACCTGCGGCGCCTGCCACAACGTGCGGCGTTCATTTTGAAATCCAAACGGAGTGAGCGTGCGGTTGTACGCGCCACTGCGCGCCACGCCGGCGCGGAACAGATCGCTGTTGGCCAGCAGCATCACCGCCATAAACGCGCCGTAACTGTGCCCGCCCACGCCCACGCGACGTTCGTCGCACACGCCCATATCCACCACCGCCGCGATCGCGGCCTCGGCGTTGGCGACGATTTGTTCCACGAAAGTGTCGTTCGCCGTGCCGGGTTCGCCCACCACCGGCATCGCCACTTGATCGAGCACCGCGTAGCCTTCGAGCGCGAGGAAGCGCGGCGAGGCACCGGCAAAGCTGGTGAAACGATGCGGCGAGTTGGCCACTTGCCCGGCCACCGCGCCGCCGGAGTATTCGCGCGGGTACGCCCACAAAATCGTCGGCAACACCGGCCGCTCCGGATCGTCCAAATCGTAGTCCGGCGGCAAGTGCAGCAGGCACGAAAGTTTCACGCCATCCTCGCGCGTGTAAGTGAGCAGCCGCTTTTTCACTTCGCGCAGCGACTCGGCGGGATCCTTGAACGCCGTGAGCGGCGCGCGTTCCGGCTCGCCCAGCGCGCGTTTGAAATAATTCGGGTGCTCGTCGGGCGTCTCGTAGCGCGTCACAAATTCTGTGCCTTCATCATTCAACAACGCCACCACCGCCTCGTAGCTGTCCTCCGCGCATTTGAAGAGTGGCACGCGGTCGAAGGTGCTGAGGTTTAGTTTGTCGAGAAAAGGCAGGTCGCCCTCGGGCGAAGCGCCGTTGCCGTTGAGAAAAATCGACCGGTTATGAACCCGCATCGCGCGCTTGCCGTTGAGCAACTGCCGCATCAACGGATGGCCGGGATGCTCGTAACGCTCGGCGGCAGCGTGGTTCCACAACAGGCGATCAGGAATGTCGGGGTTATCCGGATCCACCAGCCAGGTGCGATGCCAGTTGCGGCTGCTTTCGTACTCGCGCACCAGCGCCACGTTGCGGGTTTCGCCCCAGTAAATTTTCGAGAACCGATGGTTGAGCTGCGTCACCACTTTGGGCCGGCCATTGAACGGTGCCTCCAGCATCATCACGCGATCGCGAAACTTCACCTCGCGCTTTGGATCGCCGCCATCCAGCGCCTCCACCCACACGATGGAAACCGGCGAACCGGTGGGCCGCCAGTGATGTCCGCGCGGTTGCACCGGCACGCCGCCGCTGCTCACATCCTCGGTGGCGGGCCGAATGTCCACCCGCTTCACCTCGCCCCGCGGATCCCACACCTCGATGCTGCGCGGGAAAAACTGGATCGGTGCCTGATACGAATACGGCGGGTGCACGCGCTCCACCAAAACGTACCGGCCATCGGGCGACACATCGTAACGCGCGAAAATCGAAGGCCGCCCCAAGGATTTGCGGCTGGCGGTGCGCGAATCCACCAGCATTAGTTGCGAGGTCAAATAATAATTAAAGAGTTTTTCGTCGTGTTCATTTTGGAGCAAATCCGGATACGTCAACACCGGTGCTTCGCGCGGACCGGTTTCCTGCACCACCGGCCCAACGGGCGCGCGCGGCGGCGTGGGCGCGGGGCCGCGTTTGTCCGGCACGGTAAGGCAAAGAAGATTTTGGCTGTCGGGCATCCATTGGAATGACCGGCCCAAAGTCGCGTTGAGTTTCACGCCGGGGATAGCGCGCGGCGCGTGGCCCAGCTCGCCCACCCACAGCCCCACCGCAGTGCGGCCGTATTGCAGGAAAGCAAACTTTTTTCCATCCGGCGACCACACCGGCAAGCTCACGCGGCGAGCGGCGTTGGGCAGTCGAATGGGGATAGTCTTGCCCGTGGAAAGTTCCTTCAACGTCAGTCGGAAAAAATAATCCGGATGGGTCGGGCCGTTGTTGTACGGATTGAGCCGCACCCCCGCCAGCGCCACTTCGCGCTGCGCCATTTCCTCAATGCGCCGAAACCGAAATTCCTCCGCCACCATCAGATGCCGTTGATCCGGACTAAGCGAAACGCGCGGCATCGGCCGCGAAGCGAACAGTTCCTTCGCCGCCTCGGGCGGATCGAGATATTTCTGCTGCGCCTGCGCCTGCCCACAAAACAATAAGGACAGAATACACAGGCCAAAAATGACGGCGCGTGGGCTCACAGTGTGTTGGCGGAAATCATTCCAGAACCCGCCCGCCACGGCAAGCTCCTTGCCTCCCGCCGCGCGGTTGGATACTTTGACGGCAGATGCTGATGCGTGTTCAAATAATCGTCGCGACGCTGCTTTACGGCGTGTCCTGTCTCCAATGGCCCGATGCCCCGCCGCCACCCAAGCAGCTTGCCGACACCTTCGACCTCAAAAAAATCCACGCCATCGGCGCCGCCATTACCGAGGCCCACGCCGAAAAACGCCTGCCCGGCGGCGTCCTGTGGCTCGAACGCAACGGCGTGCATTTCACCGAGGCGTACGGCCACGCGCAGCTTCAGCCCGTGCACGCCCTCGCGCGGCGCGATACGATTTACGATGCCGCTTCGCTCACCAAAGTCGTCGCCACCACGCCCGCCATTTTGCTGCTGCACCAACGCGGGCGCTTGAGCATTGAGGATCCCGTCAAAAAATACATTCCCGAATTCACCGGCGATGGACGCGATGCCGTGACCGTGCGCCATTTGCTCACGCACACCAGCGGCTTGCGTCCGGATATTTCCGTGAACGGCTGGGACGGCCACGCCGAGTGCATCGCCAAATGCGTCGCCGAAAAACTCCGCACGCCTCCGGGCACGGCGTTCAAATACAGCGACATTAATTTTCAGTTGCTCGATGAAATCATCCGCCGCATCACGCGCCAGCGCATTGATGTGTTTTGTGAAAAAGAAATTTTTGGACCCCTGAAAATGACCGACACCGGCTACAATCCCCCCGCCGCAAAACGTGCCCGCGT
>DQLO01000252.1 GCA_015660155.1 Verrucomicrobiota bacterium | reverse complement strand
GACTGGGATTTTTCCATGAACTCGGCGAGGCGGTTGAGGGCGATTTCGAGCACGCCGCCAATCTCACCGGCCTTGACCATGTTGACGTAGAGTTTGTCAAAAATTTTGGGGCGTTTGGCGAGCGCCTCGGAGAAGGTGGCGCCGCCCTCGATGGTTAGGCCAATCTCGATAATGATGCCCTTGAAATATGGGTTAGCCGTGGACTTGGCCAAAGTCTTCATGCCGCGCATTAGCGGCAGTCCGGCATCGATGAGCACAGCGAGTTGGCGCGTGAATTGAGTGAGTTCCTTGCCGCTAACTGTAGGGAATGCAAAGTTGAATTGACCCTTCTTCTTGCCTTTCTTGGCGGCCGCTTTCTTGATGGCGTCATCGCCACTGGCGTCCTTTACCTCGGCTACTTGCGTGGGGTAAAACCCCATCTCCTTGATGCGGGCGATGGCCTCGTTTTGGCTGCCAACCTCGAGGGTGCCTTCCTTCTGCTTGCCCTCTTTGTCGATGGCGATGTAGTTAAACAGGGGCATGGCTTAGCAGATTAGGTGTATTTCATAACCTCCTCGAAGGTCGAATCTCCCGCAAACATAACCCGCAAGCCGTCCATGCGCAAGGTTTGCATGCCAAACTCCATGGCCTTTTCGCGCAGCACGAGGGCGGGCACTTTGTTGGCGATGAGTTCACGGACCTCATCACTCATTTGCAGCATCTCATATAAACCGCACCGCCCCTTGTAGCCAGAGTTGTTGCAGAAATCGCAACCGGTTCCGTATTTAATCTCCTTGCCCTCGGCATCTTCATCGCTGATTTGCAGCATTTTGCGTTGGTCTTTGGTGATCGGGGTGCTCACGATGCACTTGGGGCAAATAGTTTTTACCAACCGCTGAGCCAGTGCGCCGTTCACGGAGGAGGCAATGAGAAAAGGTTCGACGCCCATATCCACGAGGCGAGTGATGGCTTCGGTGGAGCTATTGGTGTGCAGGGTGGTGACCACCAAGTGACCGGTTAGCGCAGCCTCGATGGTGATGGCGGCGGTTTCCAAGTCGCGCGTTTCGCCCACGAGAATGATGTCTGGATCCTGCCGCAAAAAGCTCCGGAGCGCTTTGGCAAAAGTCATCCCCATGGATTCCTGGATTTGGCATTGGACGATGCCTTCCACCGGGAACTCGACCGGATCTTCGGCGGTGATGATTTTAACGTCGATTTTATTAAGCCGACGCAACGCTGCATAGAGCGTCGTGGTTTTGCCCGAACCGGTGGGGCCGGTGACGAGGAACACACCGTTGGGTTGTTCCACGCAGTGAATGATGCTCTTGTGAACTTTGTCGGGAATTTTCAGGACATCGAGTGAGAGGATGTCGGTGTTGTTTTTATCAAGCAAACGCAGCACAACCGATTCACCAAATTGAGTGGGCAAAGTACTCATGCGGAATACCAATTCCTCGCCGGCGATGATAGTGGCGATGCGACCATCTTGCGGGAGACGGCGCTCGGCGATGTTGAGGTTGGCCATGATTTTTAGGCGCGAGGAAATCGCCGGGGCCAATTCGCGGGGGGGCGGCGTGAGCAGCTTCATTGTGCCGTCCACTTTCATGCGGATTTGAAAGGTATCCTCGAAGGGCTCAAAGTGAATGTCCGATGCGCTGTCCTTGAGGGATTGGTACAGCACCATGTTTACAAAACGGACAATGGGCATGTCGTCGCCCACTTCCTCAAGAATTTCCAGACTCGTGATTTTGTCAGGATCATCCTCTACGTCGGGCAGATGGAAGCCGCCAATTTCCTCGATTAAATCCTCAAAGGTAGCCTCGCCGGAATATTTCTCTTCGAGAATTTTTTCTATCTGATTCGGATCCGCCACCCGCACTTGCAGCGGTCGATTGAGCTGGAAAGCCAATTCATCCAACACCGTTGGATTAAGCGGATCCACCATCGAAAGATGCATCACCTCGCCATCCAGGCCGATGGGCACGCATTGGTATTGCTTGGCCATATCCAGCGGCATAAGGCTCACCAAATCTTCGGTGAATTCGATTTCTGAAAGATCCAACACATCGGTTCCCAAGTATTCGGCAATCAACTCCAGTTGCGTGGGGACATCCACCAACCCGCCCTTGGCCAACAACGCGGAAACCGATTCGCCGGAGAGATTGTGCTCGCCCTGCACCGCTTCGAGATCCTGCTCATCCCCCAAGCCGCGCTCGCGGATGAGAACCAGCAGTGAATTTGTAATTACATCAGACATGGAAACCGAAATTAATTTACCCGGCGGGCGGCGGTTGGGCGCCGGGCACTCCGCCCGCGGCCAGTTGTTCGGCTTGCAGCGCCGCTTGTTGCTCGTCCCACTCCTTGAGCCGCATGAGCATGCCGGTATAATCCTGCGCTTTGCTTACACAATCCTCGCGGGATATAACTCCTTTGCCATAGAAATTAAACAAGCCGTCATCCAACGTCACCATCCCGTATCTCTGGCCGGTTTGTTGATCGGACGGAATACGGAAAGTTTTATTGTCGCGGATGAGCGCCGAGATGGATGGGGTCATCACCATGATGTCGTGAATGGCCACGCGCCCCTTGGGAATGCGCTTGCACAGGATTTGGGAAATCACGCACTGCAATACGGTGGAGAGCTGGATACGGATGGTTTCCTGTTGTGCCATCGGAAAGGCGTTCACAATCCGGTCAACCGTCTTGGCCGCGCCGGTGGTGTGGAGGGTTCCAAAAACCAAGTGACCCGTCTCGGCGGCGGACACAGCCATCTCGATGGTTTCCAAATCGCGCAACTCGCCCACCAGAATCACTTCCGGATCCTGCCGCAGCGCGCGCCGAAGTGCCTCGGCGAAGCTCGGCACGTCCACGTGTACTTCGCGCTGCGTGGTGACTGCTTTTTTGTGCGGATGATAAAATTCGATGGGATCCTCAATGGTGATCATGTGGCACTCATCATCGGTTTCGTTGATGATGTTAAGCATCGATGCGAGCGTGGTGGATTTGCCGGAACCGGTGGGCCCGGTAACGAGGATCAT
>DQLO01000409.1 GCA_015660155.1 Verrucomicrobiota bacterium | reverse complement strand
GAGGCGGCGGTGAGTTCTTCAAAAATTTCGCCAGCGGATTCGTGGGCAAAATGTTTGCCCGCGCCGAGGCGTTGGGCGAGGTCGGCGATGATGTGCCAATCCACACGGGCCTCAGCGGGCGGGGACACCACGGGCCGCAGCCGAACGCAGCGGCCTTCGCCGGTGGTGACGGTGCCTTCGTCCTCTTCCTGCAACGAACCGGCGAGCACCACGTCGGCGTGTTGCGCGGTTTCGCTCAGGAAAAAATCAATCGCTGTAAAATGCTCGAGCTTCTCCAACGCGGCGCGCGTGCGGGCGCTGTCGGGGATGGACACGAGCGGATTGAAACTAATCGAAATCAATGCCTTGATTTTGCCCGCCTCGATGTCGTCGATAATCTCGCACGCGGTGAGGCCTTCGCCGGGCAGTTCATTTTCGGCAATGCCCCAAAACTTTGCGATGTGCGTGCGGTGTTCGGGGTTCTTGATGTCGCGGCCGCCGGGCAGTTGATTGCAGCGCTGGCCGTGCTCGCGTCCGCCTTGGCCGTTGCCTTGGCCGGTGAGCGTGCCGTAGCCGCTGCCGGGTTTGCCGATGCGACCGGTGGCGAGCACGAGGTTGATGTAGCTGAGCACATTCTCAACGCCCTTCGTGTGATGCTCGATGCCGCGCGCGTGCAGGAGCATAGAGGTCTCGGCGGTGCCCCAAAGTTCGGCGGCAGCCTCGATGCTGGCGGCGGGTACGCCGGTGATTTTTTCCGTGTGCGCGGGCGTGTATTTTTTGACTAACTCACGGACTTCGTCGAAGTCATTGGTGTGCGCGGCAATGAAATTTTCATCAATCCATCCGTGCTCAATCATCACGTGCAAAATGCCGTGGGCCAGCGCGCTGTCGCGCCCGGGGCGGACGGGCAGGAAGAGGTCGGCCGTGCGCGCGATGGGCGTGATGCGCGGGTCGATGACGATGATTTTCGCGCCGTTATCGCGCGCGCGCCAAATATAATCCGTCAGAATCGGAAAACACTCGGCGACATTCGTGCCCGCGAGAATGAGCACCTTGGCCTTCGGGATGTCCTCCCACGGATTGGCGCTGCGGTCGATGCCGAACGCCATCTTGTTCGCCGCGCCCGCGCTGACCATGCAAAGGCGGCCGTTGTAATCGATGTTCTTCGTGCCGAGCGCGATGCGGGCAAACTTGCCGTTGAGGTACGCCTTCTCATTCGTCATCGATGCGCCACCGAGAAAGGCCACCGCGTCCTTGCCGTGCTCCACTTGGATACGTTGGATTTCCGAGGCCGTCCGTCCCAGCGCCTCGTCCCAACTCGCCTCGCGGAAGCCATCGTCCGAGCGCATCAACGGCGCCGTTAATCGATCCGGATGGCCGTTTTGCAAATACCGCTTCACGCCCTTCGGGCAGAGTTTGCCTTCGTTCACTGGAAACTCCTCCCACGGCTCGAAGCCGATGACTTTGTTGTCCTTCACCTTCAACTGAATCCCGCATTGCACGCCGCAGAAACAGCAGTGCGTTTTCACAAGCTTATCGGGCTCGCCATTTTCCCAACCGCCCTCGGGCGAGTGAGCCAACGTGGGACCGTAGCGTTCGATGTATTCGCCTTCAGTTAGGTTTAAGAGAGCCATTTAGCGTCCGAGCGTCTTCCCCTGATTCGCCGCGAGAAAACGCCGCCGGCACTTGGGGCAAATATCCTGATAATGCACCTCGCCTTTGGATGTGGCGAAGCGGTAGTTGAATCCGAGCTGGTCAAGCACGGTTTTCAAATCATCGACATGCATCTGCGAAGCAAACTCATCGTGGCACACCGCGCAGCCCACCTGCGGGCCTTCCTCGCCGGCCTTCTTGTAGAGGCTTACGCACACCGAGCAGAGCCGCTGGAACATGTGAAAGAGTTTCCCGAACGGGATGTAAAAAATCAGCAACACCACCGTGAACAAATGCACCCACACGAGAAATCCGTGCCCCTGGCCTTTCAGGAAACTGTAGCTCACCGTGAGCATAAACCCCGTGGCCGTGACGGCGAAGATGATGAGTAGCGGCAGGATGTCCTCCGTGAAACTCTGCACCGCGCGCACGCCGGCATTCGTCAGCCGCCGCCAACCGGCCATCAAAAGCCCCACCATCACAAAGGCCGCAGCGATGTTTAGCATGTTAAACATCAGCCACGCCTCAATGCCGTGGATGCCGAACTCGCGCACGGCGACGCCGAACACATTCACGACATAAATCTCCGCCGTCGCGCCTGCATCAAAATGCACCCAGCCGAACACCAACGGAAACGTCACTGCAAGCGCCAGCGTGCTGCCGCCCGAAAGGCAGAGGTGCATTATCCAGCGATAATGGCTGCGCTCTTTAATAAACGTCTGCGCCACCATTTTTTTGCTGCTGGATTTGAAGAGCAACTTCGGATTCTGCCACGCCAGTTTCAGTCCACGCCGAAAATACATCCGCGCCGCCGGTCGCAGCGCCCACACGGTGAACCGGTACCCCACTGCGAACGCCGCCAACACACTGGCCACCGCATACCACACCAGCGCCGGGTCAAAATTTCGCAGCCCGTGCGAGCCAATATAAATTGCCAGCGCCAACACACTTGCAAACGCAAGGCCGACAAGGACAGCCATCGTGCGGCCGGCATCTTGCCGTCCGTGGGTTTTGGTTTTCTGGCGGCAAGATGCCGGCAGCACGTTGGTGGCATTTTCGTTCATCGGTTCATCAAAAGTATTAGCAGCATCACCACCAGCGCGAGCAGCGCCACGGCGGTGAGTTTCCACGCGGTGAGCGAGCGGTTGGCGACTTTGGCGAGCGGCTCGGTGAGGAGAAATTTGTCGTTCGGATGCGTGAGGTCGTACTCGAATTCGCTCAGCGCCTCGTAGCGGTTTTGCGGATCGACACTGCACGCTTTACGAATGGCGCCATCGAGCCACACGGGGATGAGCGGGTTGTGCTCGTAACTTGGCGTGTAGCGCAAGAGTGAAAAATCGCGGAGGCTCTGCGCCTTATCCAGCGCATTGCCGTAGGGATGTTTCCCCGTGAGCAATTGATAGGCGATGATGCCGAGCGAAAACTGATCCACTCGCGCATCGGGCCGGCGGCCGAGGCGAGTTTCGGGTGCGGTGAATTCGACGGTGCCGAGCACGTGATCGCGCTCGATGGGTGCGGTGATTTCATCAATGCCCGCGACAAAGCACGCGCCGAAGTCGATGATGACCGGTTGCCCGTTTTCGTTGAGGACAATGTTGCCCGGCTTGAGATCGCGATGGATGACCTCG
>DQLO01000240.1 GCA_015660155.1 Verrucomicrobiota bacterium | reverse complement strand
CTATTGCGATGATACTCGCCATTGCCGTCGGCCACGCCGCCATGTACGGCCCGCAGGCGGCGTTTTTCTCCGAACTGTTCAGCACCCGCGTTCGTTACAGTGGTGTTTCCCTCGGCTACCAACTTGCCTCCCCCTTCGCCGGCGGCCTCGCCCCAATCATTGCCGCGCTGCTTTTGAAATGGTCCGATGGCAACCCTTGGCCCGTCGCCGCTTACCTAGTCATTACCTCGCTCATCACCCTCACCGCCATTCGGTTTGCAAAGGAAACGGTGAATACCGACTTGGCTGCCGAGGACAACTAATCACCCGCGCTCAATCGCCAGCGCGATGCCCATGCCGCCGCCGATGCAGAGGGTGGCAATGCCGCGCCGCGCATCGGTGTCCTCAAGAAAATGCAACAGCGTCACAAGAATGCGCGCGCCGCTGGCGCCGATGGGATGGCCGAGGGCAATGGCGCCGCCGCGCGGATTTAGTTGCTCGTCGGACAGGCCGAGGTCGCGCGCGCAGGCGAGCGTTTGCACGGCGAAGGCTTCGTTGATTTCCACAGTGTCCACGCCGGCCAGGTTCCAGCCGGTTTGTTCGCAAAGCGATTGCACCGCGCCAACTGGCCCCAAACCAAAGCGCGCCGGATCGCAGCCGACGGCCACCGCGCCGACAACGCGCGCGCGGGATTCCAAATTGTGTTCCGCCAACGCCGCGTCATTCGCCAGCAGCACAACTGCCGCGCCGTCGTTGATGCTCGAGGCGTTGCCGGCGGTGATGGCACTGTCCGAAGCAAATGCAGGCGCGAGCGATTGCAACTTTTCCAGCGTCGTGTCCGGGCGCGGATGCTCGTCCGTCGCCACATCGCCGATGGGCACAATCTCGCGCGCGAATGCCTCGCGGGCGGCGGAGGCGCGTTGTTGGCTGCGCAGCGCGAAGGCATCCTGTTCCGTGCGGCCGATGCCGTGCTCCTCCGTCCACGCCTCGGCGAGTTCACCCATGCCGCGTTTCAGCCCAGGGTCGGACAGCCCATCAGTGAGAATGGCATCGAGCAGCTTCGCGTTGCCAAATTTTTTGCCAAAACGCGCGTCCATCGCATAATGCGGCGCGTTGCTCATCGACTCCACGCCGCCTGTTAAAACAAGGTTGGCCTCGCCCGCCGTGATGGCATCCGCGCCAAGCGCCACCGACTTGAGCCCGGAACCGCAAACCATGTTCACCGTGAACGCCGGCGACGCTTGCGGAACGCCCAGCCCCAAGCCGGTTTGTCGCGCGGTGTTCATGCCGCAGCCAGCTGGAAGGACTTGGCCAAGAATGACTTGGCCAATGTGCGGGCACAGCGCCTCGGGCACGGTGGCCTCGGCGGCGCGGGTGGCCAGCTCGTGTGCGGTGAATTTTTTCAAGCCGCCGCCAAGCCGCCCAATGGGCGAACGCCGTGCGGCGAGGATGTGGATGGGAGATTTGTAAATCATTTTAGTCCTTTCGGAAACACTCAGCGGGCATGGGTTTTGGGTGGGCAATGTTTGGGCGGAATTCCATCTGGGCGCAAATTTCATTTTCCACGTCGATGCCGGAAGCGGTCTCGATGAGGTCGAGGCCGTGGTTGCCGAGGCGGAAGACGACGCGTTCGGTGATGTAAAAAACTTCCTGTCCCCTCCCGCGCGCGCTGGGGCCATGAAAGGCAACTTGCGGAATTTGTTTCACAAACTTGCAATGGCGGCCTTCGGTTTGGATTTGCAGTTGGCCGTTGTCGATTGCGATCTCCAACCCGCCCGCGCGGAAGGGGCAGCAGAAAATCACCTTGCGCGCGTTTTGCGCAATGTTGACGAACCCGCCGACGCCGGCAAAGCGGTCGCCCAGCGCGCTGATATTCACGCTGCCCTCGGCATCGATGGTCACCGCGCCGAGCACGGCGACGTCTAGGCCGCCGCCATCATAAAAATCAAACTGCGCGGGCTGGTCGATGATGGCCTCCGGATGCGCGCTGCAGCCGAAGCTCAAGCCGCCCGCAGGCATGCCGCCAATGGGGCCGCTCTCGAGCGTCAGCGTGAACTTATCAAGCCGCCCCTCCTCGGCGGCGACGGGCACCACACCCTCCGGCATGCCGATGCCGAGGTTTACGATGCTGCCCGGCGCAATCTCGCGCAACACGCGCCGCGCGATTATTTTGCGCTCGGAAAACGGCATCGGCTCAGGCGCAACCGCGCGGCCGGCCTCGACGTAGCTCGCGTTGAATGGCTCAGCAAAAGTTTGGTCATGTTCGCCGGGCGCAGCGACGACGAGGGCGTCGATCAACATCCCCGGCACGCGCACGGCGTGAGGCGCGGCGGGCTGGTCGGAAATGCTTTCGACTTGCGCGATGACCAGCCCGCCGTGATTGCGCGCGGCCTGCGCGATGGGCAGCACCTCGCCGACGAGCCCCTCGCGTTCCATGGTGAGATTGCCGGCGCGGTCTGCGCGCGTGGCGCGGATGAGGCCGACATCGATGGGGAAGGCGCGAAACCGCAGCCAGTCTTCGCCATCAAGCTTCACGCGCTCAACCAGCGGCTCGGAAGTTTTTTTGTTTAATCGTCCGCCGCCGTGCGCGGGGTCGATGAAGGTGTTGAGGCCGACTTTTGTAAAAACGCCCGGGCGATGCGCGGCGATTTCGCGGAAGAGCTGGCAGATGATGCCCTGCGGAAAACAGTACGCCTCGATGTCGCCCGCAAGTGCGAGCTGGCCAAGGCGGGGCGCAAGATTCCAGTGGCCGCCAATGACGCGCTTTAGCAGACCGGGATGCGCGAGGTGGTTGAGCCCGCGCTGAGCGCCATCGCCCTGGCCGGCGGCGTAAACGAGCGTGAGGTTGTTCGGTGAGTTGTCTGTTTTGAACCGCTCTTCCAGCGCGGCGGTGAGCGCCTCGGGATGGCCCGCGCCGACAAGCCCACTGCACGCAACGGTGGTGCCATCGGGAATGCGCGCGACCGCCTCGGCGGCGCTCAGGATTTGCAGCGCGGGCCTCATCCGCGCCAGCCGCCGTTGACCTCGATAGTTTGGCCGGTGACATACGAAGCCAGCGGCGAGCACAAAAACAGCACCACGCTGGCCACCTCGTCGGGAGTGCCAAAGCGGTCGAGCGGAATTTGCTTAAGCATGTCCGCGCGCACCTTGTCGGGGATGGTCGCGGCCATCGGCGTCTCGGCCACGCCGGGCGCGACGGCGTTGGCGCG
>DQLO01000218.1 GCA_015660155.1 Verrucomicrobiota bacterium | reverse complement strand
CCAGAAATCATCGAGTTGCGCGAAGGAAGGAACACGCTTCAGTTTACATGCCGAGCGCCGAACCGCGGCGTGAGCATCAAGGAATTCCAGCTCAAACCGGTGAAATAAACAACGACTTGACGTGACATTGAAAGAGCTTGCTCCCATGAACAGACTTTCTCGGATTGTTGTCGCCTTGCTTGTCCTGGCCAGCGCAGGTGTATGGCCGTTGCCGGTGATGGGGCAGAACCAGGCGGGCTCAATCTCCGGCGACAAAATCGTCGCACTTAACGCCAAGCGGGCCGAGGCCGGTGAGGCCGTGTCTGCAGCCAGGAAGAAACTCGCGATTCGGCGTGTGATCCGTGAGGGCGAAGCGCTGCTGAAAAAACATCCATCCGCGCCCAACCGCTACGAAGTCCTGAGCATCCTCTTCCGCAGCCAGCAGGTGTTGGTCAGCCTGGACAACTCGGCGATGAATCGGAAAGCCTTTCTAGCGACCTGTAAAAAGCTCGCCGCCGCGCCGGATGAATACGCGGCGATACGCCTCGACGCCGACCTCTTGCTCACGCAGGCCGAGGCGGCGCGACAAGGCGGGGACTCCCACGCCCGCTCCGATGCACTTCGTCCATTGGTCGAGCGCTACCGGGGCACCGACGTCGAGGCGAAGGTGATCCGGATCGCCATGATCATGGCACTGGAGTTTGGTAATAACAGACTGGTCAATGACCTGCGAAAGGTCATCGCCCAGCGTCTTCCGGGCGACTTGGACCTGATCAAATTCCAACGAGAGAAGCTGGCGGGCCAGGTGTTTGGCGCGCCGTTCATCGGCACCTTTAAACAGGGCAATGGCAAGACGGTGCGGTTCCCGATGGACTACATGGGGACGACCACCGCAGTCTATTTCTGGTCGAAAGACAATGGGGGACTCGAAGACCTCAAGGAATTGGCTGAGGCATGGAAGAAGGCGGTCGCAGATCCCAAAATCGCTGCTCCGGGCCGTTTCCGTTTCGTCAGCATTAACCTGGACGATCTTCCCGATGCGGGCGAGAGCATCCTTCGTGAACATGAGCTCGATTGGCCCGTGCTGCGCTTTAAAGGCGGGCGCGACCACCCGATCTATAAGACTTATTGCCGTCATGATCCTAGAATCGTAACCGTCAGCCCGACTGGCTACGCCGCGATTTTCATGACCAGTGGCCGCCGCAGCAGGGGGTATGAGCGCAACCTGCAATCCTGGCTTGCGCGTCAATGGACCAGGCCGGACTACAACAGTCAACTGCAGTCCATGTTCGCGGGCGAGTTTCTGGTCATGGACCCCCAAGGCATATTTGACCCAACCGCGCCGCCGGAATGGAAGGCTCTCGTCGCGGGGGATTCCGTGAAGGCTGACAAACTGCCACGCACTCCAGATTCCGTCCCCGAGGACAAGCTGCGAGCGATCCAGGCATGCTTCATCGATCCGCCTGCTCGGTATCGCACACCGTTTGCCCAGATGCGTGCGAACTACGAAAAAGCCGATGCTCTATGCCGGGCAGCGATTGCATCTCATCCTTCGGCCCCCGACCTCTGGGTGGTGCGAAACCGCCGTATCGTCGCACTGCTTGGCTTGTGGAAACTCAAAGGTGAGTATCAGTATTTTGCTGCCGCCGTCGAGGAAGCCAAGGCCGCTGTCGCCGCTGATCATCCGCCCGGCACAGACGTGATCGCGCGCTTCTGTTTGGCAAGGGAGTCGCTTCGCAACGCGGACATCGATGCTGAATCCGTGATCCGCAGCTTTGCGGAGTCAGGCGGGAAGAAGGCATCCGGGCCGGTGCTCGCGGCCGCGGCGCTGCTCGCACTAGACGTCGCCGATCGAAAGCTTCACGAAGATTACCGCCGGGCTTATCTGGACGAATATTCAGAACACCCCCCGATGTGGACGGCGACCGCGTTCTTCCTTGACCGCTACCACCGTTACTGGATGTATCATCCGCCGTTCGTCGCAGGCTGGACCTACGGCCGACGCCAGGGGCATTTCCTTGCGATTGGTGAACCGGAAGATGCGAAGCGCACCCTGCAACTCGAGCTGAAAACGCTCGAAGGCGGCATGGTCAAAATCCCCGAGTCGTCCGACGGAAAGTGGACCGTGATCTCGTTTGTCGCCAGCGCCGCGGGCAATGGATATCTGCAGCGTTATGCCACCCCCGTTGCGGGTCGGCCCTTTGAGGATATCCACCTGATCGCCGCGGTCTTGGATGATAATGCCGATGCGGCACGTAAGTTACTCGAAGAGAAGCAGAAGCCCGACACCTTCCCGACGCTGCTCGTGCCCGGCGGGATGCAGAACCCGATCGTACAAAAGCTCGGCATCCTCGCGGAAGATACAAGGCCCAATCTAGTACTCCTTCGTCCTGATGGAAGCATCGCGGCAGCGTTGTCCGGCCTGACGATGAGCTATCAGAAGGACAACGTGATCCAGAACGTGATCGAGTTACACGACGAGAAGATGGTTGACGAAGCGTTGGCCCGTGGCGATCTCAAGGAGGCCAAGCGGCTGGCTTTCGCGTACGCGCCGATCGAAAAGCCCACGCCTGAGGGCGAGAAAAAGAAGCCCGCACAGAAGATCTCCATCCCGCACTTGCGCAGCCGGGCCAAGGTCTATCTGGCGGTGGGCGACCTCAAGGCCGCCTTTGCCGACGCCGAGGAAGTCTACCTGGCGGTGAACCAAAAAGCCGGTTATATCAGCATGCGAACAAACGAACTCGAAGAGACCGAGGCACTCCGAGGAACCATCCGAAAGAAGCGCGACGAGGCGAAATAGCAAGCACCGGGAACCACCCCCCGCTAATAACGCACCACCCGTACTCCCGCCACCCTCGCCTGTGCGCAGATAAACCCCATAGCCGCTAATATCAAAAGGGGAGGTTTCATCGCCGCCACCCTACGCCTCACCGGCTCTGGTGTAAATGCTGTTGGGGGAATGAAATGGATGGTGGAGCCATGGAGAATCGAACTCCAGACCTTCGCGTTGCGAATGAGAATTTATGAGCGTTTTTTCGGTTGTTTTAATGGGTTTTCTAAACTGCTGCACAGTTATCAACAGTACAGAACACCTATGAACTGGGACAAATGCGGGACACGATATGGGTTGTCAGCCTTCGGCGTGCGATGCTGAAACCATTTGAAGATAAGTGACATTTTAACAGCCTTATTCAGAGTATTAGTCGTTAATATTTGTGTAACCCGAGTCGACTATGGATTTTTTTGAGGCAAGGTGGCAATGAAATCAGAAAAGCCGGACTTGGCCGCCGCGATGTTGGCGATGCGCTTTTGAATGTCCGGCCCGCGCAAATCGTGCCCGGCATCGTGCATCAGCGTGGCCAGTTGAGTGGCGACTGCCCGGTCAAGGGGGTGCAGGGCTTCCAACAGGGCGCCGATCTCGCGCTTGTGCCTTGAGAACAGCCGCTCGGCCTGCATGCGCGGTGGGGTGTATTTTCCATCGCCATCGCCATCAATGAAAATGGGGTTGGTTGCGCCCTGCAAACGGGGATCATGTTTCTTGGAGGTGGGTTGGTAGGATCTTGGGCTCTCCCAAAACGGCGCGGTAATACCCGGGCCGGTTGCCATGGCGATCAGGTGTACGTCATGGGCCGGCCGCTGAATGTCCCACGTACGGTTCGCTTTCTCGATAGCCGTGCTGGGCCTAATGGCTTGAGTGCGGATCAGGTGGCCGTTGGCGAAAAGGTTCACCCGGTCAGCGCGTGCCCAGGAAGGGCCAAGCACCCGCACGGTCACCTTGATTTTCTCATTCTTTCCGGTGGCCAGGTCGCCCACCCGAAATCTGTCATCCACCTTCATCTTGACTAGCAGTCCCATGCTGATGTATGCGCGCATTTCACGGAAGCTCTCGCACGCCTTGGCTAAGTCGATCTTGCCGGGGGTATTGTCGGGGCATTCCACATAGGTACGAGCCTGCCCAAGGATAAAGCGACTAACATCATGCGTGTCGCTCGATCCGACCCCCGTGATGTTGTGGCCCCAGTTGAGCATTGCGAACCAGTCACGGTAAGGAGCCATAATGTCCGACTGCATCGCGGCAGAGGTTACCACCTCCATTGCATCAAAACTGTATGGAGACCCATAGAGATTGCGTCCGGTTACGGGGTTGAAATTTTCCGCCGCCATCGGACTAAAACCGCTGTGGATATTGCGTGGATGATTTAACACCACCACGCGCACGCCTGGCGTGCTGCGTATCGAGGCCATCAGTTTTGTCCAGTCGCCCAGCTTATAGTCCGGCACGGGGCTATTGGGCGCGATGGGGAAGGCATTGAAGTGGCCCGTCTTTGTTGTCACTTCATTGCCGATCACGCTGGTGAAAAACGCCGATGTGCCGGTGGCCTTTTGCACGGGTCTATAGTCGGCGTGGTGGTTGTGATCGGTGGCTACGGCCAATTCAATGCCTTCGCCAGCGATCGTGTGCATGCGCTCCTTTTCGGTGGAATCGCCATGGCCGCTGCGGGTCAGCGTGTGGATGTGGGTGTCGGTCGCGATAAGGCCGGGCGTGGGGACTTCCCGCCGGAGTTCAAGCTGAAGCTCGGCGGGCTTGTCCAGTGTGATCTCAACCGCCTTTTTTGCTACGCTGTACTCAAAACCTCGCGAGGCAAAGACAGTGTAGCTGCCCGGCAGTAGCCCGATGCGTGCCTGGCCGTTGCTCACATAAATTACTCCCGGACGATGAGCCAATCGTTGTCCTGGTGCGGGGCGCAGCGCGGCCAATGCTCCGTTCCCATCGACAATGGTGATGCGGCAAGGCAGGGGTTTGTCGTTGTCGGCGTCCTTGATTCCCACGGTCAGAAACTTTGAAAACAAGCGTTCCGGAGACACCGACGACAGCCGAATTGGCCCCACCTCGATATCATCAGTTGCCTTGGGCGCGACGATTGAGAGCGTGTTTTCACCGTCACGCAATTTGTTCGGTGGCACAGTGATCTTGTGCACCAGTTTGGAGTCAATGCTCAGCAGGTTGCCAATCCGCTGGTTATTCAGGAGCACTGACCAGCGAAACTTCACCTGTCGCTGGCAGATCAGAAGAGTCTGCGCGGCCTTATTCGCTTTCGCGTTGAATTTCACGTCCAGGCGCCGTCCGTGTGGCTTGCTTTTTTCAAACTCCTCCCACTCAGGAAACCCGGGTGTGCCCAGGTGATAAACTTTTGAATCCAGGATACGAATTGGAACCGCCGCTTGTACGGTGAACGAGAATGAGATCAACAGCACCACCGCAATCATCAAGAGAATCTGCTTCATGCCCGCCACCCTACGCCTCACTGGCACTGGTGTAAATGCTGTTGGGGGCGGCAGGGGTGAGTGGGTTACTTCGTTGGGTTGCTGCTGATTCTGCACTTGGGCAATGCACATTGGATAACGTTTGAGGTAACTCACTCGCGTCAGCGCGTTGAGTCCACCGTCTTATTCGCATCCTCAAGTTTCTCTCCCGTTTTGGGCATTATCAGGGTGGGATCACCCTCGAGATAACCGAGAGCCTTTAAGAATCTGTCCGCTTCGATGAGAGTGACATCGGTCCAAGGTTGCCTGTTAAAGAAGCCATGCCTCTGACCATCGGCGATCCGAACGTCTACGGAGTCAGCAATGTTGAGTGAGGATATCTTCGCGCTCGCAGCTTTCCACCCTTTTTTCAACCACGTGTCCTCGCTTCCAAAAAATACAATAGCAGGCGGTAAGTCATCTTTGAGGTGTTGCAAGAAGTCGACTTGCGGATCCTTGGCATCTCCTGCACCTAGAGCCGGATTGAATAAGAGATAAGCCGCAACAGTTGTATCGTATTTCTTGGGGTCTCCGGGATCGTTCAACCTGGGATTAGTAGTTGCCAGTAAGCTAATATGCCCCCCGGCCGAGCCCCCGCCTGCGACAATTTTCCGCGGATCTATGCCAAGTTCTTCCGCATTCTGCTTGTACCAGCGAATGGCACTCTTTGCGTCGGTTATGCAGACGCGCTTCCGAGATTCCGTGCTTTTAGCTTCTTCGGTGCGGGCCTTTGGGGCGAGCTTGTATGTTACAGTGGCGGCGACGAGTCCCCTTGTGGAAAAGTAATGGCAAAGATAACGGAACTGTTTCCGATGTCCTCCGCCCCAGCCGCCTCCATGAAACATAATGATGCCTGGAACAGCCTTCGTTGCCGGGTCATGATCCTTCGGAAAAAAGATTTCTATCTCGCGAGCGGTGTCGCCCTCCTGTTTGTAGATGTGCACTTTGCCCACGGGAGCGTCTGCACTGTTGACCTGCTTGGCATCAAGGCAGGACAACGGCAGCAGGATCAGGAGAATCAATCGTGGCATGGGATGTATCAAGAGAATCTGCTTCATGCCCGCTACCCTACGCCTCCCGCCACGCCTGCTCAAGGACTGATGTCACGCTGTTCAGAGATGTGCATCAAGATCGCCAAGGCGCTGAAGGAGTTTGATGGGGAGGAGTAAGATATTAATCGAAGTCGCTGATGATTGTGCACTTCGCGTCGTAGTGGAACGGCGCATGAAACTCCAATACGATAGTGTCGGCTGCCGTCGAAATATTGGTCAGGCCTTTATTTCGTTGATCTGCTTGGTCGCGATGCCGATTGGGCGGTCGAGAGGTACGCCGGCGCAGGAGAGTAGAGTGGTGAGCAGGTCGCCCTGGTTGCCCTTGATGTTGGGCAGGAAGCGGCCGGTCTTGAGTGCGCCACCGCCTTTGCCGGCAAGAATGAATGGGAGGTTTTTCCGTTGGTGCTTGTTGCCGTCTTCCAAGCCCGAGCCCCACATCATGATGCAGTTGTCGAGCAGTGTGCCTTCGCCCTCCTTCAGGGCGTTCATCTTCTTGACCATGTAGGCGAACTGCGCGACGTTGAATTCGTTGATTGCCGCCACCTTACGAATCTTTTCCTGATCCTTGCCGTAGTGCGTCTGCGAGTGGTGCTGGTTGGTGAAGCCCAGTTCGGGGTAGGACGCTCCGTTTGGTCTGGACCCGATGTAGGTGCTGACGCGCGTGGTGTCGGTCTGGAAAGCCAGAACAGTTAGGTCGCACATGACCTGCATGTACTCACTGCGCTTGTCGCCTACGGGAATCTTGACCTCGATTGGCGGCGAGTCGGTGGCGTGCCGTTTGGACGACCGAACGCCCCCCTTCTCCAGGGCGGCCTCTTGCTGACGGGACTCGATCGCGGCGATGCGCCGCTCTACCGCGCGCACGCTGTCGAGGTACTCATCGAGCTTCTGCCGGTCGGGCTTGGCCAGTGTCCGGCGCAGGTCCCGGGCGCCACCAAGAACGCGGTCGAGCATTTGCCGGTCCAATGGGTTAGTCTGGGTGACGCGGCCCTCCTTGCCGCGCTTACCGAAAAGCCGGTTCAGGACATTTCGGGGATCGATCTCGGCGGGAACGGGTTGCGTGGGCGAGCGGTAGCTGCAATACGAGTAGTACCCTTCGTGCAGGCCCGCCTGATTTTCCTTCCATGTCTGGGGCATCGTCGCCAGCTCTAGCGAAGGCAGCAAGGTGTGGGCCCCGACGTAGTTGGCCATGATCTGGTCGGCCGAGATGGCGATGTTGATGCGACCGCGGGTGCTGGCATCCGGCAAGCGCGCGGTGAGCCAGGTCGAAAGCTCCAGCGCGTGCGGCGCACCGTTGAAGGGGGCGATCGGCACTCCGGAGATGCCTTTCATCATCAGGCACTGGTCCATGATCGGTTGCAGGGACTGGATGATGGGCGGCGGGGAGTTGAGAAAGGCCTCCTGGCTCTTCGGCCAGAACTGATCCATGATGACCCCGTGCGGCATATACATGAACGCGAGGCGCACCGGCGGTTTGGCGGCCTTGGTGCCGGCGGCCCAGCTGAGGGAATCCATAAACGGCAGCGCGAGGGAAACACCCGCGCCTTTCAGAAAGGTGCGGCGGCCAATGTGTGAAGGGTTGTTCATTTTCATCCTTTGATTCTGCGGTGGGTAAATAAGTAGCTGGTGATGACCTCGGTGATGATGGTGCGCACGCGATAATTGTCTGCGGCAATCTTAACCATTAATTGATCGATGACAACATCGTCGTAGCCCTCCAACTTCCGGCCCAGCGCGTAGGCCATGAGTCGTTCGGTGAGGTTACGGGCCAAGTCTGCCTCCCGCTTGGCCAACAGGCGCTTCAATTCCGCGGGAGTGGAAAACTCTTTCCCATCGGGCAGTTTGCCTGCCGAGTCGATGGCGAGGCCTTGGTCGTTCTTTTCACGCCATCGACCGATGGCATCGAAATTCTCTAACCCGAAACCAATCGGGTCGAGGATCTTGTGGCAATTGCGGCAGGTGGCTTCGGATTGGTGCAGCTCGGTGCGTTGGCGCAATGTTAGTCCCTCGATTTTCTTGTGGTCTTGTTCCTCGAGTTCGGGAATGTCGGCTGGCGGCGGCGGGACGCGTTCACCCAAAATCCGCTCCAGCACCCATACTCCACGGAGCACGGGGCTGGTTCGGTTGGGAAATGAGGTCGTTGCTAGCGTGGCCGGCATGCTGAGGATGCCGCCGCGGTTGGGGTTCGTCAGCTTCACCCGACGCATCTTCAGCCCGCGCACGGATTGCTCGAGCCCGTACACCTTGGCAAGTGGTTCATTGACAAACGTGTAGTCGCTACTCACGAACCGCACCACGCTTTGGTTCTCGCTCACGATGCTTTCGAAAAAAAGGCGGGCTTCGTCCATCATCGCCGTGCGTAAGGCCGGCGTCATTTGGGGGAATGTTTTTGGATCGAACACTTGTCCGTCCAATTCGTTGACCCGCAGCCATTGCGCGCCGAACCCGTCGAACAACGCCCGCGACCGGGCATCCTTTAACAGTCGTTCCACTTGTGTGCGCAGTACCTCGGGCTTGTGCAGGTCGCCCTTGTCGGCCAAGGCGGCCAGTTCCGCGTCGGGCGGTGCCGACCACAGCAGGTACGACAAACGCGAGGCCAACTGGAAGTCGTCCAGCAGGACGATTGCGTCCTTCGATTCCGGTTCGCCGGCGGGCGTGATAAACAGGAACTGCGGCGAGACGAGCACGGCCTTGAGCATTAGGCCCAGTGCCGCCATGTGATTGAGATCATTGTTGCGGGCGAGATCGTAGACATCGACGAGGACATCCAGTTCCGCATCGGTCGGCGGCCGGCGGTAGGCGTCCCGGGCCAGCGTACGCGCGACTCCGCGGGCTGCCTTGCGGAGGTCAGTGCCTTTGGGCGTCTCACCGAAGAGGCGTTTTTGAACGGCGGTGGGCGCTTGGCCTTCCGGCGCGATTATCTGATCAATCACCTTGTTGGCGATGCCGAGGAACAGTTCCGATTGCAGCGGGGAAATCGAGTTGAGAAAACCTTCGCCTTCCACCTCCGCGGGCAGGGTATCGGCGATGGAGGGATCGACCCCATACAGATCGCGCAGGGTGTTGGCGTATTCGGTCTTGGTGAGCCGGCGGATAACAAACCAGCCGGGATCACGCGGCGCCAGGTACTTGATCTTGCCGACCCACTCGGCGAACTGCCGGCGCTCTTCATCGGTCGGTTTCTTGGAGGCATCTTCCGGCGGCATTTCATGCACCTTGACGTTGGCCACCGCCTTTTTCCAATGCAGTGACGCGGACTCGCCACCGGGGTTCTTGAGCGCTGATTGCAGGTTGATACCCGCCTTGGCCCGGCTGCCGTGGCAGCGCGTGCAGTATTTGTTTACGAAGGGGCCGACCTTTTCCTTGAAGACCTTCTGGGCATCAGCTCGGAGCGTCGCTTCGTCGGTACCTTTATCGCCGATCTCCGCCCAACTGACTGACACCGAACACCAAATTATAGCTAAGCCCAAGACCTGGTAGCTCCGGGCACCTTTCAGGGTTTCCCATGCATGGATCGGCTTGGTCATGGTGTAGTCGAGTGCTGAGGCATCAACGTTAAATGTCAGCTTATCGTTTAACCTTTTTCAACACAAGATGGAGTTTACGTAAGCGCCCGCCACCTTACGCCACACCGGCTCTGGTGTAAATGCTGTTGGGCCTATTGCGAAAACAATCTGTCCGCGTCAACGCGTCCACGCTTTGCCCGCATGAATCGGTGGGCCACCCCCCGCCCCCGGTTGTCAGTTTTTGTGCCACTTTTGTATCGGTAAGCAGGTAGAGGGTGAAACGGATTAACCCATAAAAACAGTACTATATTGAACAAGGTAGAACATATAAATGGAATTTTAAGTCCCCTGTGTCTACCAATTCCACCACACCGGCAACCCTGTTTTATGGGGTAAATTATCAAACTCAGTATCACTGGGCCGCCGCGAGTCTGGTTTTGGTCTGGTTTCACGGTCTGAATCAATTCGGAACCGGCAGAAACCTCACAGCGGCCCAAGGATGCCCCCGCTTTGTATTTTTGCAAAGGTGAAACTGATGCTGGACAACCTGCCGCCAGAGTGCGGCGAGTGTTTACGCCAGCGCCTTCTTCACCACCTTCGCCTGGCGGTCGACGCCGGTTAGTTTTTGGTCGAGGCCTTGGTGGAAGTAGGTGAGCTTGTCGTGGTCAAGGCCCATTAAGTGGAGGATGGTGGAGTGCAGGTCACTGACGTGCACGGGATTTTCCACGGCGCCAAAACCGAATTCGTCGGTCGCGCCAATGGCTTGGCCGCCTTTTACGCCAGCTCCGGCGAGCCACATGGTGAAGCCGTGCCAGTTGTGGTCGCGGCCGGGTTTGCCGACGCCTTCGCTGGTGGGCGTGCGGCCGAACTCGCCGCCCCAAACTAGCAGCGTTTCGTCCCACAAACCGCTGCGCTTGAGGTCGGCGATGAGTGCTGCGATGGGTTGGTCGGTCTCGCCGGCGTGCAGTTTGTGGTTGCTGATGCAGTCGGTGTGGCCGTCCCACGTGTCCTCGATGTGGCCACCGCCGCTGTAAAGCTGGATGAACCGCACGCCCTTCTCGATGAGGCGGCGCGTGATTAAACATTTCCGGCCAAAGTCAGCGGTGAGCTTCTGGTCGAGCCCGTACATTTCGCGCGTCTTTTTGTCCTCGCGATTCAAGTCGACCGCCTCGGCGGCGGAGGTCTGCATGCGATAGGCCAGTTCGTAGCTCTCGATGCGCGCCAGTAGTTCGCTGTCAATCGGCCCCTTCGTCTGGCGCTTTTTGACATGCTCGCCGTTCAGTTCCTTTAACAAGTCCAGCCCGCGGCGCTGCGTCTTTTCGGTGGTGCCCTTGGGGGTGGCGAGGTTCAGCAGCGGCGAGCCGGTGCTGCGGAACGTTGTCCCTTGATACGCCGCGGGCATGAAGCCGCTGGACCAGTTCGAGCCGCTGCCGATGGGGCCACCGCGCGGGTCGGTCATCACCACGAAGCTCGGCAGGTTTTCGTTCTCGGTGCCGAGGCCGTAGCTGAGCCACGAGCCGAGGCACGGCTTGCCGATGATGACGCTGCCGGTGTTCATCTGGATGCAGCCCGACGCGTGCGACGGCGTGTCCGAATGCATCGAGCGGATGACGCAAAGCTCGTCCGCGTGCGCGCTGAGGTGCGGGTAAATGCTGCTGATGGGCAAGCCGCTCTGGCCGTACCGTTTGAAACCAAAGGTCGTTTGCGTGAGGTAGCCGACGGGGCGGCCGTTGGAGCCCACCATGTATTCGCCGGCGTACTTTTTGCCGTTCCATTTTGTGAGCGCCGGCTTGGGGTCAAAGGTGTCCACGTGGCTTGGGCCGCCGTTCATGAAAAGGAAAACCACGTGCTTCGCCTTGGCCGGAAAATGCTGTGGCTTCGCGGCCATTTCGCCAGCGAAGGCGTTGTCGCGCGTGAGGGCGTCGATGAGGCCCAGCCCCGCAAAGCCCGCGCCGGCTTGCCACAAAAACTCCCGCCGCGTGTTGCCGCACGGGGTGTGGTTTGGGACGAATCGCGTGAAGGCACTCATGTCAATCGGGGTACACGAATTCATTTAGATTGAAAATCACGCGACACAGTTGTGCGAGGCTTTCTTCCTGCACGAATTTTTTTGCTTTCGCGTGCTCGATTTTGGTGGGTGGACGGGATAGGGCAAGCCGCCATGCGCGTCGAATTTGTTTGTCCAAATCACCGCCGGCCTCGCGTTGGAGACGTGCGGCAAAGTGGTTGGCTTGGCGCATTGCGAAGTTGCCGTTGTATAGAGTGAGCGCTTGCGTGGGGACGGTGGTGACCTTGCGTTGCGGGGAAGTCTGGGTGGTGTCGCAGAGGTCGAGCACCTCGAGCAGCGGGATGAGCAGGGAGCGCTTGACGTAGGCGTAGATGGTGCGGCGGCTGGAGGCGGCCTCGTTGAACTTGGGCCAGATTTTTTCCTTGTCGGCGTGGTTGAGCAGGGCGTCGCGCGGGACGAAGGGGTGCATCGCGGGGCCAAACATTTTTCGGTCGAGCCGGCCGCTGACAAAAAGCATCGAGTCGCGAATGGCCTCGACCTCGAGGCGGCGATAGGGCATGCGCCATAGGAGGCGGTTGTCGGGGTCGGCGGTGATTTGTGCGGCACGGGGTTCGCGGCTCATTTGCCACGCGCGGCTGGGCATGATGAGGCGATGCAGTTTTTTCAGAGACCACTTGGCGTCGTGCACAAACCAGTACGCCAGCCAGTCGAGCAGCTCGGGATGTGTGGGCGGCTCGCCAAGCAGGCCGAAGTCGTTGGGCGTTCGCACCAGCCCGTGGCCGAAGTGCCACTGCCACGCGCGGTTGACGATGACGCGCGCCGTGAGCGGGTTGTCGGAGCTGCCAATCCACCGCGCCAGTGTGAGGCGGCGGCGCGAGGTGTGCGCGGTGGGCGCCAGGAATTTCAGTGGCTTTTTCCCAAACACAACTGGCACGGCGGCGGGCACAATGTCGCCGGGCGTCTTGGGGTTGCCGCGCTTGAGCAGATGCGTGACCGGCACCGCGGGCGAGGGTTCGTAAAGAAAATAGCCGCGGGCGGGCGAAGGGAGTTCTTTTTCCAGCTTCGCAATGAGCGCGTTCTGCACGGCCTTTTGTTTTTTCAAGGCCGCATCCTCCGGCTTCTTTTTCAACTGTTCATCGAGTTTCTTGATGGCATCCCGGGCGGTGGCGATTTTTGTGTCTCGCTCCTCGAACGGCTTCGCCTGTGTCGGCGGGATAGCGTAGCGCGTCAGTTCTGTCCGACCGGTTTGCGGCCGTTGGAGTGGATTGAAAATGGCGACCATTGAATAGTAATCCGTGTGGAGCAGCGGGTCGAACTTATGGTCGTGGCAGCGCGCGCAGCCCATTGTGAGGCCGAGGAAGGCTTGGCTGGTGGTGTTGACGATGTCGTCGAGCTGGTCGAAGCGGTCCACGGCGAAGTCCGCCGGCTCATCGTCCCACGGGCCGAGGCGGTTGAAGCCGGTGGCGAGGATGGTCTCCGTGTTCGCGCCGTCCACCTCATCGCCCGCGAGCTGCTCGATGAGGAAACGGTCGAACGGCTTGTCAGCGTTCAGCGCGCGGATGACGTAATCGCGGAACCGCCAAACCTCAGGCTTGGCGCCATCGCGCTCGTAGCCGTTGGAGTCGGCGTAACGAACGACGTCGAGCCAGTGGCGGGCGTAGCGTTCGCCGTAGCCCTTGCGCGCGAGCAGATTGTCGATGAGGTTTTCCAATGCGGAATTCGGATTGCGGAGTGCGGAATTTTTGAAGCCGTCCTGTTCGGCGAGAGTTGGCGGGAGGCCGATGAGGTCGAGGTGGGCGCGGCGGAGGAGTTGCATCGGCGTGGCGGAGTCATTCGGCTGCCAGCCTTTGGCCTTGAGCTTGGCGAGGATGAAATGGTCGATGGGGTTGAGCAGCCACTGGGCGTTTTTCACCATGGGTACCGCTGGGCGTTTCACTGGCTGAAATGACCAATGCTCCTCCGGCCGCGCGGCGATAGTTTCGTTCGCCGGAAATTTTGCGCCCGCGTTAATCCACTTGGCCAGCAGCGCGATTTGTTGCGCGGACAACGGCTCGCCCTCCGGCGGCATGCGTTCGTCCTCGTCCTTGGACGTCACGCGGGCGATGAGTTCGCTGGCCTTCGCGTTGCCGGGCACGATGACCTCGCCCTCCTTGCCGCCTTGGTGGATGAGCTTGCCCGCGTCCAGCCGGAGCTTGGCTTTCTGCTTCAGCGCGCCGTGGCAGGAAGAGCATTTGTTTTTCAACAACGGCCGAATTTCGCGCGCATAATCCACCGGCGCAGCCGAAAGCGTAAAAACGCCCAGCCCCAAAAAACAAACTGCCCGGATGAAACTCAGGAGGATGTTCATTTAAAGTTTCGCCAGCGCGTTGCCGCGTTCCTTGAGTGGGATGGCCACCGCGCGGCCGCCTTGGCGGTGCGACTCAAACACGCCGCAAATCATTTCCACCGTCATCGCGCCTTCGTGCACGTTGCAGAGCGGCTCGCGGTTGTCGCGGATGGCGCTCACCAAGTCGCGCGCGGCGGTGACGTGATGCACGAGGTCGTCAATCGTTTGCATATTGGGCAGCTTCTGGTTCAAACCGGCGGCGGTGAAGGGAATCCACGGGCGCGGTTCAAGCGTGGGGGCAAAGGGATTGCCCGGCAACCAATGCGCCAGCGGATGGCGGTCGTTGCGGAGGGCCAGGATGCCTTTGCTGCCGATGAGGTGCAGGCCGAAGCCGAAATTTTTCGTGCCGTCATTGGCGATGGAATCAAAATACGCCACCACGCCGCGCGACATTTCGTAGCGGGCGTGCAGTTCATTGCCGGCCAAGGGGCCGAGGCCCTCGTTGCCGGGCTTCACATCGGCGGCGGTCACGGGCTTGCCGTTTTGAAACAACCGCGCGGAGCAGTTGCGCGGTGCGCCGCCAAAATAATGGATGAGATTCAGCACGTGCGAGCCGAGCACCCACAAATCCTCCGCGCCGCCGCGTCGGTCGCCTTTGCCGCGCCCGCGAATTTCCAGAAGCTTGCCGAGCTTGCCGTCGGCAATGAATTTATCGATGACCTTGAGCATGGGATGATAGCGATTCCGATGCGCCACGGCAATTTTGGCGCCGTGTTTTTTGCAGGCGGCAATTAGCGAATCCGCCTCGGCCGGCGTGCGCACAAATGGTTTCTCGATGTAAACACCCGCGGCCCCGGCCTCGATGGCGGCGAGCGCAATGTCGTGATGCTGGTCCGCATGGCGCGGGCACACGGCCACGATGTCGGGCTTTGTCGCCGCCAGCATTTTCCGGTAATCGGCAAACCCATCTTTCACTTTCAGCTTTTTCTGCGCATTGGCCAATCCCGCCGCGTTGGCGTCGACCACGGCGACGATGTCCGTTTCCGGCAGGCCCATCCAAACCGTATCCAGCCCATGCCCGAAGTTGCCGCGGCCGGTGTGGCCAATGACGGCGACGCGCAGTTTTTTAACTAAGCTCTTTGCAAAGGACGGAAACGAAAGGGTGGTGGTGGAAGCGGCGAGAAATGTGCGGCGGTTCATGCCCGCCACCCTACGCCTCACCGGCTCTGGTGTAAATGCTGTTGGGGGAAAAGAGGCGGAAGGGGTCGCTTGGTGGCGTTGCTGGAGATTTTGTACTCCCGCAACTTCCGTGTCGGTTATTTGGGTTTCGAACAAGGTTTGGAAGTGCTTTTCATTGATACTCATGTGCCAGGGAATTAGTTTGAACGAAAAAGAGTGAAAAGGGCGTCAGAATAAGTAATTATTTCCCCAATGAGCTTTCGCGGATGCCAGATTCTTTGCTTGATTCTCCTTTCGGTGAATGAGGCGAGTGCGGTGGTGGATTTTGCTCAGGACGTGAAGCCACTCTTAAGTCGGCTAGGTTGCAATGGAGCTTCCTGTCACGGAAAGGCCGAGGGACAGAATGGCTTTAAGCTTTCCGTTTTCGGTAACGATCCCAAGGCTGATTATGAATCGATCATCAAGGAAGGCCGAGGACGAAGGATTACGCTATCGGCTCCAGAAGATAGTCTCTTGTTACGCAAAGCGACCGGCGAGGTCGGGCACGGGGGCGGTGTACGAATCCAGATAGGTTCACGCGCCTACAATGTTTTGCGCGATTGGATCCGTGCGGGTCTGGTGTACGAATCGAAGGGCCGGCCGGCGATCATAGGCTTGCGCATGGAACCGTCGCGAAAGGTATTACTGCTGCGAGCCAAACAGTCACTCAAGGTTATAGCGCGTTACACGGATGGAACAGAGGCGGATGTAACTTGGCAGGCGGTATTTCATTCCAATGATCCGGCGATGGCAAAAGTGAATGAGACCGGCTCGCTCACCATTGGCGATAGTATCGGGCAAACCTCGGTGATGGCTCGTTTTCTAGGAAAGGTCTCCGTGTTTCAGGCGATTGTGCCGCGAACTGGGCCCAAGGTGAATTTACCGGCGCGACCTGTGTTTAATTTTATTGATCGGTTGGTAGATCAGCACCTAGCCCGGCTTAATGTTCACCCCTCTGGGGTGGCAGATGATGCGACTTATCTGCGTCGGATATTTCTTGATCTGATTGGCACCCTGCCTACCGGTAATGAAACTGAGGCTTTTCTAAAAGACCAAGCTCCGGATAAACGTGCTAAACTTGTCCAGAGGCTCATGGATCGCCCAGAGTTCGCTGATTTCTGGGCCTTGAAGTGGAGTGATATATTACGGGTAGATCGACTTGCACTTGGGCATGAGAATGCATTTGCCTATTACGGGTGGATTCGAGAGGCCATGCGGAAGAATAAGCCATTAGATCAATGGGCTCGTGAATTACTTTCGGCCGAAGGACCGTTGCAAGATCAGCCGGCAGGCTTCTTTTATAAGGTCGCGGCTAAACCGGGTGAAATGGCAGCGATGACCTCCCAGATTTTTCTCGGGGTTCGTATCACCTGCGCTGAATGTCACCAGCATCCTTATGATCAATGGACCCAGCAGGATTACTACGGCATGCGCGGTTTTTTTGACCAGATTAAATACAAGAAACTGGGCACTACTGAATCACTATTGGCTGAAGGCAATCCCGCCGGCAAACATCCACGGACCGGTGCGCCTATCTTTCCTTATGCTCTCGGGACTTCTATGCCTGAGAGTGCGCCGGAAGGTGACCGTCGCCGAACCCTGGCTCGATGGATGACCCGTGCGGATAATCCTTGGTTCGCGCGTAATCTCGTTAATCGGTTGTGGGCACATTTTATGGGGCGCGGTCTGGTGGAGCCGGTGGATGATATGCGCGTGACTAATCCGCCGAGTAATCCTGAATTATTAGACGCATTGGCGAAGGAGCTGGTGAAGTCAAAGTACGATCTTCGCGCAATGATTAAACTCATTGCCGCCTCTCGTACTTATCAGCTTTCAGTGGAGCCGAACGAAACCAATATGGTCGATGAGCGCAACCATTCCCGCGCGCTATTGCGTCGCTTGCCGGCAGAGGTCTTGCTCGATGCAGTCAGTCAGGTGACCGGCATTAAGGAAAAGTTTCATGGAGTGCCGGCGGGTTCACGGGCCATCCAGTTGTGGGACAGTCAGGTGCAGCATTATTTTCTAAAACTCTTTGGCCGGCCAGCGAGAGTGTCGGCCTGTGAATGTGAGCGGGCCGTGGGAGCCAGCATGGCACAGGCGTTGCACCTGATGAATTCACCCCAGCTGGAATCCAAGCTCAATCATGCGGGAGGACAGATTGCGCGAATGACCGGCCGCCAAAAAAACGATGCGTCATTGGTGCGCGAACTTTACCTTACGGTGTTCAGCCGCTTGCCTAGTGATACTGAGCAGGAACGGGCGGAGCAATATTTGGGTAGCCGCCGTTTCCAGCGGCAAAAAGCGGCTGAGGATTTGGTTTGGGCAATGATGAATTCGGTGGAATTTATCTTTAACCATTAGCGTCAAATTAAATGACTTGAGAAAGAATAAGATATGAAAAGAGCGTATTGTGATGGAATGGTGCGGCGCGATTTTTTGAGAGTCGGGACAGCTGGGGCGCTGGGAGTGAGCCTGCCCTTGGCCCAGCTGTTGGCAACTGAGCCCAAGTTGGCGGGCAACGATACCAATTTCATTTTCGTGTTTCTTAAAGGGGGGCTGAGTACAATTGACACTTTTGATCTGAAACCCAATGCCCCGGAGAATGTGCGCGGACCTTTTGGCAGCATCCCCACTAATCTTCCCGGCGTTCGTGTGGGTGAACATATTCCCAAAACCGCTAAGGTCATGCACCATTTCTCCCAAGTGCAGTCTTTTTCCCATCGCAACGCGGGTCACGGTCCGGCTGATCATTATATGTTTACCGGGTACCATCCTACCAGTGGCTTCAATGGAGGACTAAAACCGAATAACCAACATCCTTCCGTGGGTTCAGTGATTGCCCATAAGCTGGGAGCGCGTGGAGCCATTCCGCCCTACGTCTGTTTGCCGAATATGCATAATAGTGGCAGTTCCGCTTATCTTGGTCCGGGAGCAGTTCCTTTTACCATTGAGGCTGATCCGGCTTCCCCAGGTTTTAAGGTGCCTGATTTACAACCGCCACTGCAGTTGGATGCAGCTCGGGTGAATGACCGGCAATCGCTTCTGCGTGATGTTGATCGCTTTCAGGCCAGTGCGGAACAAAAAGCCAATCAGGGGGCAAAAGATTTTGGAGTATTCGCCCAGCGTGCGATGGATTTGATGACTTCCCCATTGGCAAAAAAGGCTTTCGATATTCATCAGGAGAAGGATAAACTGCGGGATGCTTATGGGCGAACTACGCTTGGCCAAAGCTGCCTGATGGCCCGCCGCCTGATTGAAGCCGGTGTGCGTTGTGTGACAGTCGATCATTCTAACTGGGACACGCACTACCATAACTTTCGAGTGTTGGAGGAGGATTTGTTGCCGAAGTTTGATTTGGCCATTCCTACTTTGTTTAACGATTTACACGATCGCGGGTTGCTCGAGAAAACACTGGTGGTAGTGACTGGCGAATTCGGTCGTACACCAACGATTAATAAGGATGCCGGACGTGACCACTGGAGTCGTTGCTTTACAGTATTACTCGGCGGCGGAGGTCTCAAGGGAGGTCGTGTGGTTGGTAAGAGTGATAAGTGGGCAATGGATCCGGCGGAAAACCCCTATGGGCCAGAAGACCTTTGCGCTACAGTTTATGACCGCTTGGGGATTAATCCACGCAGTGAAATGCATACCCCCGAAGGTCGGCCTATCATGCTTACCAATAGTGGTCGTATAATTAAAGAACTTCTCTAGGATGAAGCATTGGTGTGCCATGTTGTTCACGGCAGGGACTGGGCTGGTGCAGGCCGAACCTCCGGATATTGAATATATTTTCCCAGCGGGAGGTCAGCGGGGCACCACGGTTCCAGTACGGGTGGGGGGGTATTATTTCCACGGTCAGGCAAATTTTGAGATGCTCGGGGCCGGAATCAAATTCAAGCCACAGATCAAACATATAGAGACAGTGTGGTTTGAGGGGCCTCTTATTTTTCAGCCACTTTCCCAGCAGGGGGAAAACTACCCAAAAGATCATGCTAATGAACTGACCATTGCCCCAAACGCAGCACTTGGACACCGGTTATGGCGTTGTTGGACCTCACAGGGTGCGACCAAGTCATTAAAGTTTGTAATCGGGGATCTGCCTGAAGTGATGGAGGAAGAAATAGATGGTCAACCTTTGCCACGGGTGGTGACTTTGCCAGTTACTATCAATGGTCGCATCTTTCCCCGGGAGGATATCGATATATGGACTTTCGATACTAAAGTGGGTGAAACTATTATATGCGATGCGGCTGCTAAACGCTTTGGGTCGCCGTTGAATCTTGTGCTTGGCGTGTACGGTCCGGATGGGGGACTGGTTCCGACACAAAAGATCGTTCATAAGGGTGACCCTATTCATTGGTTTACCACAGCGGTTGCAGGGAGGCATGAAGTGCGTCTGCGTGACGCAAAATTCTGGGGTCTGCAAAATCATATCTACCGACTCACTATTAAACGTGGGGCACACATTCTTTATCATTACCCTTTGGGTGCACGGCGAGGCACTACAGTTAAGGCGGAGTTCTCTGGGCCGGGATTAAAGCGACATACTGCTACCTTCAATATCCCGGCCAAGGCTACTGAATCTTACTTGTTTGCAGTCAAGAAACTGGGGGACGTGAGCTTTGTTGTGGGGGATTATCCGGAGTTACGCGAACCCTCTAAAGGACCTGTGCAGTTCCCGGTCGTCTTGAATGGTCGTATTCTTCAACCTAATGAAACCGACCAATGGCAATTACAACTGGGGGAAAAAGAAACGGTTGTGCTGGATTTGGCTGCTTCGCAACTGGGTAGCCCGCTGGATGCGGTTTTGAGTATCCATGACTCTCAGGGCAAATCCTTGGCTAAGAATGATGATCGGGCCAAGGATCAGTCCGACCCGAAACTTGAATTTACTACCAAAAAGGCAGGTATCTATACGCTTAATGTACGCGATCGTTTCAATTCCCGCGGAGGAGTCGCCTACGCTTACCGCCTCACCGTTGTGAGGAAGAAACTTCAGCCTGAGTTTGAATTGATGGTCGACTCGTCATATTACAATCTATTTCGGGATCCAAAAGGAGGATTGCCCAATAATAGTGTCGAGCTGGCGAGATTGGGCAAGCGGATAGTAGAGATAGAGGAGGCAGTGAAGAAGGCCAAGCCCATGCAGAAAACCGATCCCAAGGCAGCTGCCCGTATTGAAGAATTGATGGCTGAAAAACGGGTTGTATCCAAGACGATCAACACGCTAAAAGCCGAGGATACTAAGCGAAGACCCAAATTGAAGGTGAAGTTGAAGCGTTTGGGTGATTTTAAAGGCGAAGTGGAGCTTACGGTGACCGGCCTACCTAAGAGTGTGAGTGTCAGCAGGTCAACCATTGCTGCTGGTGCCAACGAAGCAAACCTGGAATTTATTGCGCCGGCCAACACGGCAATTGCAGTGCACCGGCTTACAATCGAAGGCGTGGCCCAAGTGGGGGATCAAAAAATTATCCGCACGGCTGGCGCACCTGAAGGAATGGACCATCTTTTACTGGGAATAGTACCGGTGGTCCCGTTTAAGCATGAGGGGGTGTACCGGATTATTACGGCAATGCCGGGTGGCAGCACTTTCAATCGTGCTTATGCGCTGGATCGAGGCGAGTTCAAAGGCCCGTTGACGGTTCGTTTGGCGGACAAACAAATCCGTCATTTGCAGGGAGTCAAGGATCGGGTGATCGAAGTGCCAGAGGGCGCGAATGAATTTAAGTATCCCTATAATTTTCCAGCTCGGGTGGAAGTTGGCCGGACCAGTCGATTGCAGGTAATGCTGGTGGGTGAGCTGAAGGACTTTGATGGAACTAGACATACCATCAGTTACACCTCCAATGCGCGAAACAATCAACTTATCAGTGTGGCTGCTGCGGGGAATATATCTGTAGAACCGATCGGACAATCCTTTGTCCTAGGGCCAGATGGGCGATTGGAAATAAAGGTAGCTATCGGTCGCGCTAATCAGGCTCGTAACCAAAGGCTT
>DQLO01000035.1 GCA_015660155.1 Verrucomicrobiota bacterium | reverse complement strand
TGTCGGCCGGCAGCCACGCATCGTTTTGGCAATGCGCTCGCCACATTTGGCTGGCGTCACGATCCAGATGCTTGTCCGGAATTTTTTCGCCCAGATCGGCCTCGCGTACGTCCACCAGCTTCATCTGGTTTTTGCTGCCGGTGAACCGCCAGAACTGTTGCCGGCCCGAGGAACAATCCACCACATTGCACATCGCGGGCAACGCCTCTGAGGGCTGCACGATTGCCTTGGGCTGCGGCTTGGGCTGCGGCTTGGGTTTTTCTTTGGAATCGGCCACTAAAAATTCTCCTTCGGTTCGTCGCCCGAATCAGGCGCTTGCGTCACGCGCAACACTTCTTCAATCGAGGTTTTCCCCGCCAGCGCCTGGCCCCAGCCATATTCGCGCAGGGAAACCATCCCCTCCGCCCGCGCCTGCGCGCCGATGACGGATGCCGCCGCACGGTCAATCACCAGTTCCTGCAAAGCCTCGGTGTTGGAAAGCAGTTCGTAAATCCCCGTGCGCCCCTGATACCCCCGCTCGCCACACGCATCGCATCCGGTGCCATGCCAAAACTTTGCCTCCGAAATTTTCGTGGGTGGAAATTCCACCTTCAACAGGTAGTCCTTGGAAACCTGCTGCTCCACCCGGCACTCCGGGCACAAGGTGCGCAGCAACCGCTGGGCCATGATCGCCTCGATGGCATCGGCCACGAGAAAGGGTTCGGTGCCCATATCAATCAACCGAGTGAACGCGCTCGGGGCATCGTTGGTGTGCAGGGTGCTGAACACAAGGTGACCGGTGTTCGCCGCTTGGATGGCGATCTCCGCCGTCTCGCCATCGCGAATCTCACCCACCATGATCACATCCGGATCCTGCCGCAAAAAATGCCGCAGCACGTGCGCGAAGGTTCGGCCAATGTCGTTCTTCACTGACACCTGATTGATGCCTTTCATTTCGTACTCCACCGGATCCTCCACCGTCATGATCCGTTTATCGATGGAGTTAATGGTGTTGAGAAATGAATACAACGAGGTGGATTTACCCGAACCGGTGGGGCCGGTGACCAGCATGATGCCGTGCGGTTTGGTGATGACTTTGCGGATGTCTTTCTCCAGTCCCGCCGTCATGCCCAGGCTGTCCATGCCCTTGAGCACGCTGCCGCGCGTGAGCAGCCGGAGCGACACGCTCTCGCCATACACCGTGGGCACGGTGGACACGCGAATATCAATCTCCTCGCCCTTGACACGCACGTTGATGCGGCCGTCCTGCGGCATACGTTTCTCGGCAATGTTCATACCACTCATCACCTTGATGCGCGAGATGAGCGCGGCCTGCAAGAGCTTCAGCTGCGGCGGCAACGGCATCTGATGCAGAATGCCGTCAATGCGATGGCGGATTTGCAGCTCGTCCTCGTGCGGCTCAAAGTGGATATCCGTCGCCCGACTCTTATACGCCTGCCAAATAACTTGGTTGACAAATTTGATGATGCTCGCTTCCTGATCGCCCTCGGCGATTTCCTTTTCATCGCCAAACATCAATTCCAAATCATCCGCATCCTCCGCCTCGTCCTGCGCCAGCTCATCAATCGTTTCCGCGCCCACGTCGTAATATTTTTCGTAGCACTTTTCGATTCCTTCGGAAGTGGACAACACAAACCGCACCGGCCCCTTCGCGGCAAAGCGGACGGCATTGAGCAATTCCGTGTTGAACGGATCGGATACCGCCACCATCAGCACACCCTCTTCCACGCTGATGGGCACGATGCGATGTTGCGATGCGATCTTGGAGGAAATACGGCGGCGCGCCTCGGCGGTGGGCTTCACGTCGCCCAGATCAATGCGCTGCCAGTCGAACGCTTCGGCCACGCGCGCTAGAAAATCGGCCTCGGTCTTGCCGCTACGTTGGCACAGAAAACCCGGCAAGGTGCCCGCCTCCCCGTCCCCGTCACGCTCCGCGCGCCAGTCCGACTGCCATTGGTCAAACTGATCCGGCTCCGCCAATTGCGCGGCGACACAAAAATCCCTGAATGAAGTATATGCCATCCTTACACCCCGCCTGTTTCCAAGCGCCCCTTTCCCTCCTTTTGCCAAATAAATTGGCCGCCACAAGATATTGTGGCCCGGTGGAAAACTACCACATTTGGTGGTATCAGCAAGCTTAAAAACGACGGCACTAGTTCTCACGCATCACGCCGAAATCGGCTAAAACAGGGAAAAATTGGCCCCGCCATCGATGGTGTTGTTTCACTTTGGAGACGCTGTTTTTCGGGGAACGTTACCGTGGATAACTTCCGAAAAAACTTGCCGTAACCGCGTCCGAACATTTGACTGGGGTATGCACCGGCCCGGGCTCATTGTGCTTCTGTTTGCCTTGTGGGCAATGGGCTGTTGCTTGCCTCAGCCCACCTTGCACTTCGAGGCCGACGCAGTGGTGGCAAACGGCAACGGCCATCTGATGGTGCGCCCCAAGGGCGGCGAGCCGTTGTTGGGGGAAATAAAATCCGTTTCGGGTCAGGTTCAGTTCATCCCGCGCTTCCCCTTTCTCGCCGGTCAAATTTATGAAGCGGTGTTCACCGATTCCACGGGCGAACGCATTTCCATCGAACACACCTTTGCCATTCGCGCGCCCGCGCCGCGGGTGTCCGCCGCCTACCCAAGCGGCGATGCGCTGCCGGCGAATCACTTAAAATTTTATCTCCACTTCACCGAACCGATGCAGCGCGGGAAAATCTTCCACCACTTCCAACTCATCCACCTCGCCACCGGCAAACTAATCGCCGAGCCCTTCCGCGAAACCGAACTCTGGAGCGCCGATGGCAAACGCCTCACGCTGTGGCTGCATCCGGGGCGGCAAAAGACCGGCGTGAATCTCAACCTCGACCTTGGCCCCGTGTTGGAACCGCGCCAGCAATACGCGCTGGAGATTGCCCAAAATTGGAATTCCGAAGCCGGCGTGCCCCTGAAAAATTCATTCCGCAAAACCTTCACCACCACTGAGGCCGACCGCGTGCAGCCCAATCCCGATGCCTGGAAAATCACCCCGCCAAAAGCCAACACGCGCGCGCCACTCATCGTGCGTTTCCCGCGCCCTCTCGATCGGGCGCTGCTGCACACCATGCTCACCGTGCTGGACGCACGCGACCAACTCCTTGTCGGCAAAATAGAAGTCAGCCGCAACGAATCCCAATGGCGCTTCACCCCGGCGCAACCGTGGGCGACGGGCGACTACCGCTTAAAAGTGGATTGGGAACTCGAAGACCTCGCCGGCAATAATCTCGAACGCCTCTTTGAAGTAAATCTGGATAACCCCACCGAACCCGCCTTGGCCCGGCCGCGTTATTTGGAATTCAAAACCAAATAAAAAACCACAGATTTCGCAGATTAACACAGAGAAAAAATCTGCGGTTAAAAAACTATTTCTCCCGCAGTTCCATCACCAAATCTTTTGCTTCCACCGTTTCGCCGATGTCGGTGTGGATCGCGTCCACCACGCCATTGGCTGCGGCGTACACGGTGGTTTGCATCTTCATCGCTTCCATTGTGAGCAGCTTGTCGCCCTTCGCCACCTTGGCGCCCACGCCCACGGCTAGCTCGGTGATGATGCCCGGGATGGGCGCGCCCACGTGCAAATCATTGCCGGGGTCGGCCTTGGCCTGCACTTTTTCCTGCACGTTGAGCGACGCATCGGCAATCTCCACTTCGCGCGGATAACCGTTCAGTTCAAAGGTCAGCGTGCGCAGGCCATCCTCGTCCGGCGCGCTGATGTTGATGAGCTTGATGTAAAGCGTCTTGCCCACCTCGATGTCCACGGCGATTTCTTCGCCCGGTTTGAGTCCATAAAAAAATGTAGAACTTGGCAGCACGGAGACGTCGCCGTATTCGCGCCGGAATTTGTTGTATTCCTTAAACACTTCCGGATACATCAGAAAACTCATCAACGCGTCATCGCTGACTTTGCGATGGATTTCGCCTTCCAGTTTTTTGCGCGTGCGCTCGAGGTTGAGCGGTTTCAAGTCCGCACCCGGACGACCCTTAAGGGGCTTTTGTTTGCCGAGCACCACTTGCTGCACTTTGCGCGGCCAACCGCCGATCGGTTTGCCGAGGCGACCTTTCATCATATCAATGACCGATTGCGGAAAGGGCGTGGTGCCGGGCTCGAGGTTCACCACGTCCGCCGGCTTGATGCCGCGCGTTACCAAGAACATCGTCATATCGCCCACCACTTTGCTTGAGGGCGTCACCTTCACGATGTCGCCGAAGAGATCGTTCACCTCCGCGTACGTGCGCGCCACTTCCTTCCAACGCGCGCCGAGCCCCATACTTTCCGCCTGCTCGCGCAGATTCGTGTATTGGCCTCCGGGCATTTCGTGCTCGTAAATATCGCCAATGCCACTGCGCGGGCCGGTGTCAAACGGCGCGTACACTTTGCGCACTTGCTCCCAGTAATCAGAAAATTCATTCAACGTGCCGAGGCTCAAACCCGTTTCGCGTGGCGTGTGATCCAGCGCCGCCACCACGCTGTTGAGGTTCGGCTGGCTCGTGGAACCGGAGAGCGACGCAATCGCGAGGTCGGCAATATCCACGCCGGCCTCGGCGGCTTTGAGCACCGATGCGGCATTCACGCCGCTGGTGTCGTGCGTGTGAAAATGAATTGGCAACCCCACTTCGCCGCGCAAAGTTTTCACCAATTTGTGCGCGGCATACGGACGACACAACCCCGCCATGTCTTTAATGCAAAGCGTGTGGGCACCCATCTTCTCCAGTTCCTTCGCAAGTTTCACGTAGTAGTTGAGCGGATATTTATTGCGCTTCGCATCGAGAAAATTGCCGGTGTAACAAATGGTGCCCTCGCACACCGCGTGCGTGTCGCGCACCGCCTCCATCGCGGCCTTGAGGTTGGGCAGATAATTGAGCGAATCGAAAATGCGAAAAATATCCATGCCGCTTTCCGCCGCGTGTTTCACAAACGCCTTCACCACGTTGTCCGGATAATCCGAATAGCCAACCGCATTGGAGCCACGAAAGAGCATTTGGAAACAGATGTTCGGAATCACCGCGCGCAGTTGGCGCAGTCGGTTCCACGGGTCTTCGCGCAGGAAACGCATCGCGGTGTCAAAGGTCGCACCGCCCCACATCTCAAGGCTGAAGAGCTCCGGCGTGCGATGCGCAATGGCGCCGGCGATGTGCAGCATATCTGCCGTACGCATTCGGGTGGCGAAGAGGCTTTGGTGCGCATCGCGCAGGGTGGTATCGGTGATGAGCAACCGCTTTTGTTTGCGCGTCCACTCGGCGAATTTTTCGGGGCCTTGGTCGAGTAAAATTTGCCGCGTGCCCGTGGGTGGCTCGGCATCGCCATTGTGCTCCGGCGGCGCGATGGGTTTGAAAGGCTCCTTCACTTCAAAGCCTTTCGTCTGCGGATTACCGTTCACCGCCACGTCGCCGATGTAATTGAGCAACCGATTCGCCCGATCACGCCGACGCTTGAAGGTAAACAATTCCGGCGTGTTATCAATCAACGTGGTGGTCGCCTGCCCACTCCGGAACGTTTCGTTTTTGATCACGTTTTCCAGAAAAGGAATGTTCGTTTGCACGCCGCGAATGCGAAATTCTTTTAGCGCGCGCTTCATTCGATCCAGCGCAAGCGGAAAACTCCTTCCGCTCGCGGTGATTTTCACCAGCAACGAATCGTAATACGGCGTGATCACACTGCCCGTATCGCCCTGCCCGCCATCGAGCCGCAGCCCGAAACCGGCCGCCGAGCGATAGGCGATGATGCGCCCGTAATCGGGCGTGAAATTATTGGCGGGATCCTCCGTGGTCACGCGGCATTGCACGGCGTGCCCAACGCACACCACGTCTTTTTGCTTCGGCAACTGCATCACATCGCCGTGCAGCGCGTGCCCCTGCGCCACTTGAATCTGCGCGCGCACGAGGTCAATGCCCGTCACCACTTCCGTCACCGTATGCTCCACTTGAATGCGCGGATTCATCTCAATGAAAAACCACGCCTTGGAATCCACGTCGTAGAGAAACTCCATCGTGCCCGCGTTGTCGTACCGGATGTGCTTGGCCAATTCCAACGCCGCCGCGCAGAGTTCGTCCCGCACCGTTTCATCCAGCGCAACGCTCGGGGCGATCTCCACCACTTTTTGATAACGCCGCTGCACCGAACAATCGCGTTCGTGCAAATGCAAAATATTGCCGTGTTGATCGCCCAGAATTTGCACCTCAATGTGCTTGGCGTTTTGCACGTACTTTTCGAGAAACACCGCCGGATTACCAAACGCGCGATCCGCTTCGCCACGCGCTTCATCGAGCAACCGCTCCAAATCCTTGGCCTTATGAACCACCCGCATCCCGCGCCCGCCGCCACCGAAGGCGGCTTTGATGATGAGCGGAAACCCAATTTGCTTCGCGACCTTTACCGCCTTGGCGCGAGTCTTGATTGCGTCATCCGTGCCGGGCAACACCGGCACGCCGGCAGCTTTGGCCAATGCACGCGCCTCGGTTTTGTCACCCATTTGGCGCAGCAACTCCGGGCGCGGCCCCACGAACGTCATCCCCGCCTTGGCGCACGCCTCGGCGAAGTCAGCGTTCTCCGCTAAAAATCCGTAGCCCGGATGCACGAGATCCACCGCGTGCTCGGCGGCCTTCCCCACGATGCCCTCGATGTCGAGATACGCGCCCACCGGCCCCTTGCCCACACCCACCATATACGCCTCATCGGCCTTGAAACGGTGCACCGCCAGCCGGTCTTCCTGCGCATAAATAGCAACCGTGCGAAGATCCATCTCCGTGGCCGCGCGAAAGATGCGGATGGCAATCTCACTGCGATTGGCCGCCATCAATTTGACGGGGGCCTGGGATGCTGACACTTTTGATTTAGTTTTCTTCGCCATGAACGCGGAGCTTTTAGCAAAATAAACGGGGAATGAAAAGGCTGCGGATTTACCACAGAGACACAGAGGGCACAGGGATTCTATGGGTTCACTCTGTGTCTCTGTGGTAAAAAAGTTATTTCCGATGATGCAGCCGGTAATGCTGCCTCAACAAATCCTTGCCATAATCGTTGCCATTCGGAGTGCGAACGACGGTGTGGATGTGTTGCCGCGTAGGCGTACGTGAACGCGCCAACGCAATCGGACGTTGGTGGTCAAACTCAATCAACGCCACGGGGTTTTGAATGCGGTAATAAAAAACACTGTCCTTTCCCGTGCCGCCCATCCAGCCGAAGTGCGTGGTGTCGAGATGCTTTTTCACGTCAGCCATTTTCACCTTCGCGTGGCCGTCGGACAGATTGCCGACATAAATTTCGATGAGCAACAGCAGTTGCGCTTTTTGTTTGGCGGTCAATTCACTGCAGCGAATTCCAATGTAATCGAGCACTTGATTGTCGCGAAACGCTTCGCCGATGTTGTTAGTCGGACCTTTCGCGTTGGCCACGATGGCCTTCGCGCGTTGTGTTTTGTTTAACGAATTGATAAACGCCAAGCCCTTGTCCTGTTCGGCTTGGCAGACGACGGTGCCTTTGAATTTGCCGCCTTCGGCCTTCACCGGCTCGGAGCCCATAAACACGGGGCTCATCACGACTTGATCGCCGAGCACAAAATAATTGATGACCACGTGATGCCCATCGAGCTGCCAGCCCCACGGCTTCGTCGCGCTCGGCTCGCCCATGATGGTAATCCAGTAGAGCCACTCGCCGTATTCGTCGGGCTTGCGCGTCAGTTCGGCGAGCGTACCGTTGAGCTTCATGATGTCCCGCGTCTGCCGCAAGCCGCGCGCGCTGAGGCTGGCCTTCATTAAATGAAACGCCAACTCACGCTGGCCCTTCGTCATTTTATTAAACCCCATTCCTTGCCGCACAAAAAAATGTCGATTGTCCCATTTGCGCCACTCGAGATCGTCCACGGGGAACAACGTTTTCTTTCGGTCCGCCGCGCTGAGGCTCGCCAAAAACGCCTTGACCGCCTGCCGCACGGGCTCGGTGCTCACGCCGGTTTTTTTTTTAATCGGAAACAAATTGACCGGCGGAATGTCCAAATAATAAATCCCCTTGAACGGCTGCGCCAATGCTATCTCGCGCTGCACATCAAACCGCGCGCGCGGCGGACCCGGCTGGGACTGCGCAGTTGAGGCTGCAACCAACGATGCCAGCAGGAGTGGAATTGAAGTGCGTTTCATTTTTTATCGGGTGTTTTAAATGACGTTAGCGTTTCGGCCAATTCGGCGGCCACGATGGGATGGTCCAAAATCACGTCGCGATTTTCGGTGGGGTCTTGGCCCACGTCGTAAAGGCTCGTTTGTTGCGGGCTCCAGATGAGTTTCCAGCGGGACTGCAGCAACGCAAATCCCCCCCTCGGTCCGGCCACCATCACCGGCTTGCGCTTGGCGATTTTGTTTTTGCGCAGCGCGTCCCACACATTTACGCCGTCGAAGGGTTTGGAATTTTTTGGCGCAACTCCCAGCGCGGTGGTGAGCGTGGGAAACAAATCAACATCGGAAATCAACTGGCCGCTTGTAGCCCCGGCGGGAATCACGCCCGGCCAGCGCAGCACCGCCGGCACGCGAATGCCGCCCTCGAACACGCTGCCCTTGCCGCCGCGCAAGGCGAGTTGGCCCGCGCCGCCCTTCGGCCCGGCGCCGCGCAAGCCGCGCCCGCCGCCGCCGGAACCGTTGTCGCAAAAAAACATCACCAACGTGTTGCGCGCCATTCCCTCCGCCTCAAGCGCGGCGAGCACGCGGCCGATGGCCGAATCCATCGCGTCGATTGCCCCGGCGTGGGCGATCATTCTGCCGGTGAACCCCAGCTTCGCATATTTCGCAATCAACGCCTCCGACGCCTGCGCAACGGGATGCGGCGCGTTGAAGGATAGGTTTAAAAAAATCGGCTGACGGCGGTTGCGGTTTTTTATCAATCGAATTGCCTCGACGGCGAGAAGGTCGGTGGAATAGCCTTCCACAATCACCGGCTGGACGTTGCGATACCAGCCCCGCGCGCGCAAGCCGCCTTGGGGGTAGTAGTCAATCCCTCCCCCGTGGAAGCCAAAAAAGTGATCAAACCCCCGGGCGTTTGGCCGGTAATCAAGGCCACTCGCCCCGAGGTGCCATTTGCCGACCAGATAGGTTTGATAACCGGCTTTCTGAAATGTTTGCGGCATAAAATGTTCGGCAAGCGGAACGCCCGTGCCGCGTGTGAGTGCAGAGGTTATCCCGAAGCGCGCGGGCGAGCGGCCGGTCATCAGCGCCGCGCGCGTGGGGCTGCAAACAGGGTGCACATAAAAGCGATCGAGCTGCAGTCCGTCCTTGGCGAGCTGGTCGATATTCGGCGTGGAAATTTTGCTACCGTGATAACCCACCTCATTCCAGCCCATGTCATCGGAGATTAACAGGACGATGTTCGGCCGTGGCGCCGCTCCAAGCAGCAGCCCAAGCGCGGCGGTGAAAATGAAAAACAGAAACCTGTGCCAATCCGCCTTCACGAGCATCAACGCCGCCGAGGATTGCGCGGACCGGAGTTGTCAGTATTGGGTGTCTTGCTCTCCCAGCGTTTGCCAGCACGAACCCCTGCGGCGCGGTGTTCGTAGTAGGACAGCGTGTTAGGCTTGTGTTGGCCCAGCGCGGTGGCCAGTTGATTCTTCAGTTCACCGGCCTTGGCATTGGCGGGGATTTCTTGGATGACCGAGCCTTCCAGTCCGAAGATTCCCGGCTGGATCACGATGAATCCCGCCTTTGCCTTTAGTCCTTTCACCGCCTTGAATTCCTTCGCGTCACCCACCGCCACGTATTGGGCCTGGCCAATGAACTGGTCGGACCATGCCACCGCGGAAAGTTCGCGTTCCATGGCCTTGCGTTGCGCAGCGTCCGGCGCGAATACCGCCACCAAAGGCTGGTGGTCTGCTGCAGTCACATTTAATGCGAGGCGTAAATCAGCAAGGTAAGGCAAGGGCAGCGGGCCTTTTGCCGCTTTGCCCTTACCCGGATAAGCCAAAGCAATCGCTTCCATAGTCTGGCCCATTTTTTTCATGGACTCCAGCGGCTGCTCGTGGATCCCCGCTCCCGCCTGCCCGCCGAACGCCCAGGCCGGACTGCGCCCGGAGCGCACGATGTGCGTCTTGCCGTCCGGGGTTAGAATGCCAAACACGGTGTTTTGCAGTTCACCGCGCATGGTGAAGATGCCCTTGAGAACCTCGTTCTCCGCGGCATCCTCGTAGGTGGCCAAACGAATGCACACGAACTTGCGCGAAGCGACCACCACGTCTTTGTCGGCCAGGAAACTCCTGTCCATGCTAGTCTTGCCCGGTCACCAAACACCCGGTACATTGTGGCACTGTGGCGCACCCGAGACCAACAGGATCGGCTTGCCCGTACGCTGGGCTTCCGCCAAGCCGCCTTTCCAAGTGCCATGCCAGACGATCTTCTCGGTCTTTGATGCAGCCTTTGGAGCCTCAGCTTGCGCATTGGAAAAGAAGGGTGCCACCGCAAAGGCACCGGCTAGTAACGTGCTGCGAACCATGATCATATACTCCCCCAGACGATACCTTACATGATTCGGTTACGGGTACATTCTATGAAACCTTTCCCTGTGG
>DQLO01000387.1 GCA_015660155.1 Verrucomicrobiota bacterium | reverse complement strand
GCGAGTTGCCACGTGAGAAATTCGTCCAGCGGCTGGTTGCGATTGAACGCCCGCACCACCCAGTCGCGGTACGGAAAAATCCCGCGCCGGTTGTCGAGGTGCAGCCCGTGCGTGTCGCCGTAGCGCACCGCGTCCAGCCAGTACCGCGCCTGATGTTCGCCGTAGCGCGGGCTCGCCAACAGCGCATCCACCAGCCGCTCGTAGGCGTCTGGTTTTTTGTCGGCCATAAATTTTTTCAACAACGCCAACTCCGGCGGCAAACCCGTCAACACCAGCGCCACCCGCCGCGCCAACGTCGCCTTGTCCGCCTCCGGCGCGAACTCGATCCCCTTCGCCTTCAACTGCCGTCCGACAAATGCATCCACCGCATTGCCCTTCCAGTCCGGCCGCAACTTTTTCGGCGGCACAAACGCCCAGTGCTTCGCGTACTGCCCGCCCTCTTTCACCCAGCGCGACAGGACATCGCGCTCGGTCGCCGTCAACTGCTTCTCCGCCTTGCGCGGCGGCATCGGCTCTTCCGCGTCGTGCAAGCGAATGAGCAGCTCACTTTCATCCGGCTGCTTGGGGTTGATGGCCGCGTAGCCGCCGAGGTCGCGCGTCGCCTCCTTGAACGAGTCCAGCCGCAGCACCTTTTTCTCCTCCCCATCCGGCCCGTGGCAGACGAAACATTTATTCGAGAGGATGGGCAACACCTCCCGCGCGAAATCCACCGCGAACAGCTGGCCTGCACAAAAAAAAGCAGCCAATAACAAAACGCGCTTCATCGGCGAAGTGTATCGACTCGTCTCCGGATTGCCAACCCATTCACGCCGGACACGAGCCATCGGAAATTGATCACTAAAAAAAATTACCCAAACAATCCCAGCACGGGCTTGCCGGGGGTGATGGGGCGGGCGATGCCGGTGTTGTTTTGGGGCTCGTTGAGGGGGATGTCGAGCGCGTGGTAAATGGTGGCGGCGAGCTCTTCGGGGCGCACGGGATTGCTGGTGACGGCTGCGCCGGTTTTGTCGGACTTGCCGTACACGTGACCGCCGGCGATGCCGCACCCGGCGATGATAGAGGAAAAACATTTCGGCCAATGCTGACGGCCCGGCGGTTTTTGCGTCAACACTTTGGGCGTGCGGCCAAATTCACCGGTCACCACCACCAACGTGTTGTCCATCATCCCGCGTTCTTTGAGATCGGTGAACAGTCCGGCCAACGCTTGGTCCAGCCGCGGCAGGCAAAAACCCATTCCGTATGAGCCGTTGCCGAAGGCGTTGCCCATTCCCATGTTGCCGCCGTGCATATCCCAACTGCTACTGGGCGGGCCTTTCTTACCCACACTCGATTGGCCGGTCCAGCCGTTCACGGTCACAAACCGCACGCCTGCCTCGACCATGCGCCGGGCGAGCAAAAGATTTTGGCCGAGCGGATGCATCCCGTACCGCTCGCGCAGCTTCACCGGCTCGCGTTTCAGATCGAACGCTTCGCGCCCTTCCGGCCGCGTCATTGCGTCGTACGCTTTCTCGCGCAAATCGCTCCAGTCGCGGCCCTTGTCGTCTTTGTCCAGCGCGTTGCTCTCGATGCTGCTGAGCAATTTGCGGCGTTGGGCGAGACGCCCCGCATCGGCAAGATCATAAATTTTCGGCGGCTCAAAGTTCGGCATCGCCGGATGATTATTTGCCGACCCCACAAACACCGGCGCATACGCCGAGCCGAGGTAACCGCCGAGCGCAAGATTCGGCGCACAAAAAACCGGCCGCCCCACGCACTTGATGAGCCACGCGTTGGAAACAATATTGCGCGTACTCGGCTTGTGCTTCGCCACGAACGAGCCGAGGTACGGCTGGTCATCCGGCACGCCTTGTTGCACGCGCTTCGCCGATTGGCCGCTCAGCAAATTGTGCATCGCATCAAAGTGATTGCTGATCGCGCCCGAATGCGTCATCGAATTGATGAGCGTAAACTGGTCGGTAAGCTTCGCCAGCCGCGTGTGCATTTCGTTAATGCGCATCCCCGGCACTTTGGTGGAGATCGGTTTGTACGGCCCGCGATACGCTTCCGGCGCGTTGGGTTTCATATCCCAAGTATCCACGTGGCTCGGCCCGCCGCAGAGCAGCACAAAAATGCACGACTTCTCCGCCGACACCGCGTTGCCCGATTTATCGAGCTTATCGCTGCCCATCACCGAACCGGGCATCCCCATGCTGGCCACGCCCAAGCCACCCGCAATGAGGGCCTGTCGGCGGTTCAGTTCAAATTCGCTCATCGTGTTTTGACGCTAGGGGTTTTTTGCTTATTCGCCAAAGCACAAAACTTCGCCGCTCTTTGTGGTGAGGTAAAGTTTGCCGTCCGCAATCGCGAGGCCGTCCCACATCGGCGGCGACACTTTGCGTGATGCGAGCACTTTGCCATCGGCGGTGTTGAAAACCTTGAGGCGGCCATCCTTGTGCACCGCATAAAGGCGATTGCCCGCGAGGGCCAACGCGTGGATGTCGTTGTACAACTGCGTGCCGGGTTTGACGGGCTTTGCCTTTTCGGCGGGTGAGAGGAAGGGATCGACAATCCATTTTGCGCCTTCGGCCACGCGGAGGGTGCGGAATGGTTTGCCGCCTTTTCGGGCCATCGAACCGGCGGCCCAGCCGGTAATCCATTTGCCGTTAAACTTTGCCACGGATTCATTATCAAAATCACGCCGGAAAATATCCGTGCTGCCGTTGATTTGGCCGTACACTTTTCCATCGCGGAACACCACCAACGGCCGACGCGGAGCCTCGCCGCGATAGCGGTCTTGATGCCGCGCGCCGTAGGTCCACGAACCACGCGGCACCCACACCGCGCCGCCGCCGGTATTGAGCTTCGCGAAGGCGTTCCATTTGTCCACCGAACGCAACTTGCCCGCGTCGGAGAAAATCCATCGCGACATCGCCACGCCGCCATTTTCCTCGTGCAAGATATCCACGGGATCAAACTCCAAACCGGAGTTTTCATAAAAACCCGCAAACGGATTTTTGCCGGTCGGGTCATCCTTTTGCGGAATGGAATCAAGCCGATGCACCCATTGCTTTTTGCCGGTCAACGGGTCGACTGCAAAAATCAGCACGCCGCCATCGGCGAGTTGCTGGCGGCCCGCCACAAAATACGCGGTGTTCTTTTTGACCAAAACCGCGCCGGGTACGGGCCACGGGCTTTCCACTTGGCCGTACGCCACGATGCGTTCGTCGATCGGCGCGGCGCGCAGTTCCCACGCCAGCTCGCCGGTATCCGCGCGCACGGCGTACACAAACCCTGCGTGACAACCAAAGAGCGCAAGCCCGCGATGAATCGTCGGCGGCAAATCCACCCGGCCGCGCGCGGTGAAACTCCACAGCCGCTTGCCGTCGGCGGCGTTCATCGCGATGACTTCATGCGCGTCGGGCCGCGCCACGAACACGCGTCCGTTGGCAACGGTCGGCGCGCTGACGGGGCCTTTCACGAAAGGATTCTCGCGCCAATCAAAAGCAATCGGGCCGTCTGCCAATGGCTCGGGCTGCAGCTTCACGTTCCATTGTGTTTCCAACTTCGCGGGGCCGGCAGCGACGGAAGCACCACTGCGCCAGCGGTCGCCGCGATAAGTGGGCCAGTCGCCGACGGTGGGATTTTTCGCATTTGCATCGACCGCTGCGGAACCTTTCACCAACTGAAACTTTATTTGGTCGATGGGCTTGTCCAGCGGGCTGTTCGCATTCTCCGAGGCAGGCGCCATCGCCACGAAACCGCGCAGCATCGGCCAACACGTGCAATGCTTGGGCGTGGTGTAAATCAATCCATTGGCAGGCACCCAACCGTTCTCACGCGAGCAGTTGGCCTTGGTAATGCGGTTGGCCACGATGTCGCCTGTTTTCATATCCGTGAGGTCGAGCACGCCGGCGAACACATATCGCGGGGTGGCGACCGGCGGGAAACAATGCGTGAGTCCAGCCGGCAGCGTGCGCAGCACTTTGCCGG
>DQLO01000191.1 GCA_015660155.1 Verrucomicrobiota bacterium | reverse complement strand
TCGTCGAATTGGTGGCCCCACGGATTGCACCAGCCGCGATAGGCGATGCCGGCGCGGAGGGTGTCGGGGCGGAGATGCCAAATGCCGCCGCTCTTAAGGCGCACGACGCCGTGCGGGGTTTCGACGTAGCTGCGGATGTAAATGGATTGATTAAAATAAAGGCGGCCGTCGTGGCCCCAGCGGAGGGTGTGCAGCGTGTGATGGGTGTCCTCGGTGCCGAAGCCGGAAAGGATGATGCGCTTTTGGTCGGCGCGTCCATCGCCGTTGGTGTCGGCGAGGTGGAGGAGCTGCGTGCTTTGGGCGACGTACGCGCCGCCGTCGCCGGGCTCGATGCCGGTGGGGATGAAGAGGCCATCGGCGAAGACCGTGGTCTTGTCGGCGCGGCCATCGCCGGTGGTGTCTTCGAGCACGATGATTTTGTCATCGGCGACTTGGCCGGGTTTCACTTGGGGATAGACCGATGAAGTGGCGACCCACAAACGGCCTTGAGGATCGAAGTTCATTTGGATGGGCTTGGCGAGGGAGGGATTTTCGGCGAAGAGATTGATTTCGATGCCCTCCATCGTTTCGAATTCGGGAAGCTTCTGCGGCGTGAAGGGTGCTGGCGCGGCGGCGGCCTTTTTGGGCGGTTGCTTTTCCAACGGCGGCAAGTCGCGCCGCGCGGCGATTTTCTTTTCCTCAGCGGCGATGAGTGGGTCGAACTTGGGAATCTCAACTGCGTTGTTCCCCTGCTCGCGTTTGCGGAAGCCAAAAATGTAAGCCATATTCTGCGGCCGCGAGCGGTCGAAGAAGAGCTTGTTCTTGCGGCGGATGATTTCGCGCAACACGGCGGCTTGCGGGGTGGCCAAACGCGGGTGCGTTGGCACTTTGAGTTGGCGGCAAATATCAGCGGCGATGTGGCGATAGCCGTCGTCGTGCGCGTGAATGCCGTTTTGCGTGAGGGGCGGATGCTTGGCTTTGGGCTCGGCGAATAGATCGACGAAGTGCGCGCCGTTTTCCTTGGCCACTGTCCTCAATGTTTCGCTGTATGCCAAAAGCTCAATGTTGTGTTTGGTGGGGTTCGGGAATGCGCCGCCCAGTTTTTCGTGTCGCAACGGCGAAAGGATGACAATGCGCGTTTCCTTCCCGGCAGTTTTGCGGATGACCTCGATGAGCGCCTGCATCTCCTCCATAAATTTCGGCGGGCTCCACTCAAACGAACTCGCCATTCCGTACCCGAGAAAAACCACCGTCGGTTTCACCAGCTCGATTTGTTTTTGCAACTGCTTCCAGCCTTCATCCGCTGGCTCGCGCCCCGCTTGCAACAGCGAAAGCCCCGCGCGCGAAATGCCGCGTGGCGTGTCGCCCGACCAACCGATATTGCGAAAAATAATGTTCCGCTTTGGCCAAGCTGTGGTGAGGCGCAGTTCGAGGTGATTAAATTCCTGCATCTGCTCAATGAGCGTGTCGCCAAGGAACGCCACGCGGTCGCCGTCCTTGAGTTGGAATGGGGGGAGTTGCTTCGCTTGGCTGCTGTATATTATGCCGAAGGCGAGGGAAATGCTGAAAAATGCCTGTTTCATGGTGGATTGTTGGGGGGAATCAAAGCGGTTTAAGGCATTTCACGCAAGGTCTTTGAGGGCCGTTCGAAGCTTTTCGGTGGCGTTTGGGATTGAACTTTGCCGCCGATTCTGTATCATTCGCGCGTGCAACCACTCCCTTACGCCCCGATGGGCGCGCTAGGCGCATTGTCGTCTCCCGCCAGCGACAGCCCTTTAGATTGGGTGGCGCTCATTATGTTGGGGTTGTTTCTCGGCATCCTTTTGGTGGCGGGGACATTCTATTTTATGGCGCGGCGGCAAATGAAGCAGTTGCAAAAAGAACGGGCCCTCGCCCGCCCGCCTTTTGAACAAATGATGCCCACCAGCCTCGATCTCCCCGAGCAATGGATGGCCATTCGCACGGGCAACATCGCCGCCGTGCAAGAAACCCTCGGCCTCACCAACGCCCGCCGCTGCTCGTGGCAGGATGGTTTTCAAATCAATGGTGTGGAGCATCTCTTTATTTCGCCGCCGGTAAATGGCTGGATTCTGGTGGTCGGCCCCGCATTGCCCGCGCCGGAGGAAGACGTGGATTTTTGTTTTCATTTTCTCAGTCACATCAGCAAACGCCTCGGCCACGTGCAGTACTTCAGCCTCAACCGCGCGCTCAGCCATCACTGTTGGGTGCGCGCCCACACCGGCCACATCGAGCGCGCCTACGCCTGGTTTGGCGAAACCCTCTGGAATCAGGGCGCCTTCACCGCCGAGGAAAAACTTTTGGGGATGGAGTGCCATCCTTACGGCCGTTGTGTCGAGGAACTGGATCACCAGTCAATGACCCGGCTCACGCAAAACACGGAGAACATCGGACGCCTCGCCGCGCGCTGGAGCCTAAACCCCGCCGCCCTGAAGCCGGAAGTGTTCACCGCCACCGCCGGGATTACCGGGAACCTATTCCCGGAACCCTCGGAATCCGAGTAACCCAACGCGCGGCCCAACGCGCCAACCAACCTGCTATTAAATTATGTCTTTTGAATTGGCCCTGAAGGAGCTCACCCCCACCTTCACCAGCGATGATGGAGTGGAACTAAAAATCCGCCCCATCGAACCCACCGACGCCAAAGCCCTGCTCGGCTTCTTCAAGAATTTGCCCGCACCGGAACTCATGTTTTTCAAACACCGCGTCACCGATCCCGGTGTCACCCAAGCTTGGTGCGAAAACATCGTGCTCGACACCAACCTCCCCTTGCTCGCGCTCGACGAAGGCAAGGTCGTCGCCGTCGCCACGCTGCACCAAAACAAGGGCGGCTGGAAACGCCACATCGGCCGCATCAGCTGCAGCGTATTGGCAAAGTACCGCCAAAAAGGCATCGCCGGCAAACTCGTGCAGGAACTCGTGGACATCGGCCGCATGGCCGGCCTACAAAAAGTGGAGGCTGAATTTATCGACAAACAGGAAGGCGGCCAGAAAATGTTTGCCCTTCTCGGCTTCACCCACCTCGTCAAGCTCGAGGAATATGTGCAGGACATGCAAGCCATCAATCACGACTACGTGTTAATGGGCATGGATCTCAAGACCGACGAGGAATACGCCGGCATGGGCTGATGCCCGTCGCAATTCACGAACCTCCCGAGTACTGCGAAAACTGTGGCGCGGTCATCCCGCCCCGCGCCGCCGCCTGCCCCGAATGCGGTGCCGACGAATCCACCGGCTGGGCCGAAGCCGCATACGAGGATCCCGATGAGGATTTCGATTACGACGATTTCGTTGAACGTGAATTTGGTGAAAGCAAACCCGAAGTCGTCCCGCACGGATTGCATTGGTTTTGGTGGCTCGTGGGTTTGGGCTTAATTGCCGCGTTGAT
>DQLO01000025.1 GCA_015660155.1 Verrucomicrobiota bacterium | reverse complement strand
CACCCACCTACTACAATAAATCAGGAAGATTATAATGGGATGCAGAAACGAGGATCGCCTATTGCGAAAACAACAGTTTCCCCGGCCCGAAATGCCCCTTAACGGCTTTTCTTGGGATAACTCTGGACAAGTTTCCCGTGCACGCGCTGGCGTTACATTTAAATTCGGCGCGTGATGGCTTATCATCAACTGCTCGATGCCACGGTGAATTATCTGGAAGGTGAACGGTCGCACGGGCGGCGGCACGTGAATGTGAATCCGGAAAAATTGTCGGTGTTGTTACGGCCATTGCCAAAGCACTCAGCGAAACCAATTGCCGAAACGGCTTGTGATTCGATGGCGGATTTGCGCGCGCAAGCGTTGACGTGCACGCGGTGCGAGCACTTGGTGGCTTCGCGAAAACAAGTGGTGTTTGGCGTCGGCAATGAGGCGGCAGATATTTTATTTGTGGGTGAAGCTCCGGGCGCAGATGAGGATGCACAGGGCGAACCCTTCGTGGGCGCGGCAGGAGGGCTGCTGACAAAAATGCTTAAAGCGATGGACTTGGCGCGCGAGGATGTTTATATCGCGAACATTCTCAAGTGCCGACCGGACACGCCCAATCAACGCAGCGGTAACCGCGCGCCCACCGCCGAAGAGATGACGACCTGTTCGCCGTGGCTGCACCGCCAGATTGATTTCATCCAACCCAAAGTCATTGTGGCGCTCGGCAAAGTGGCGGTGGGTGGGCTACTGGAAATGGAGAATGCGCCCATCACAAAAATGCGTGGCACGTGGCAAACCTATCGTGGCATCCCGCTGATGCCCACGTTTCATCCGGCGTATTTGTTGCATAAAGAAACCATGCAAAACAAACGCGCCGTGTGGGAAGATCTGTTGGCGGTGATGGAGAAAACCGGCTTGCCGATTAGCGACAAACAGCGCGGTTATTTTCTCAACCACTGAACGAAGGCGCGGGCTTTTGGCTCGTGACGCACGCGGTTTTCTGTTAAGGAAATCGCATGGCCGCTAAACAAACATTTGGGTTCCTCGGCGCAGGGCGAATGGCCACGGCGTTGGCGGGAGGCATGGTGAAGGCAAAGCTGATCACCCCGCGCGCCTTGTTCGCGGCCGATGTGGTGGTAGCGGCGGCGAAGGCGTTTGCGAAAGCCACAGGCGGCAAGACGTTCAAGAAAAATTCCGAGGTGCTGCAAAAAGCAACGGTTATTGTCATCGCCGTGAAGCCGCATCAAGTGGAGGAGTTGCTCGGCTCACTCGTGGATGACGTCACTCCCAAACATCTTTTTATTTCCATCGCAGCCGGTGTGACGATCGCGCAATTGGAAGCTGCGCTCGGTGGCAAGGCGCGAGTGATTCGCGTGATGCCGAACACGCCAGCGTTGGTGGGCGAAGGCGCAGCGGGATTTGCCCGTGGCACGCGCGCCACGGCGGCGGATGCGAAACTAGCGGCGCGGATGTTGGGCGCGGTGGGTTTGGCGGTGGAAGTGCCGGAACGGTTGATCAATGCGGTCACCGGCTTGAGCGGCAGCGGCCCGGCTTACGGATTTCAAATCATTGAGGCGCTGAGCGATGGCGGTGTGGCGGCAGGTTTGCCGCGCGAGCTTTCCACGCAACTGGCGGCGCAGACGATGCTTGGTGCGGCAAAAATGGTGTTGGAAACCGGCGAACACCCCGGCACACTCAAAGACCGCGTGGCTAGCCCCGGCGGCACTACCATTGAGGGCCTCCACGAAATGGAAGCGGCGGGCGTGCGCAGCGCACTAATCAATGCCGTGCGCGCCTCGGCGGACAAAGCGGACGCGCTCGGGAATTAACAAAAAAAGTAAAATGCCTTTCCCTTCGCCATCAGATAAGCAGGCGAAAGTGCTGTGGTTCTCCCTCACAGCGCTGTCCATCGCTGTGTTCCTCGCGTTGCTGGCGCTGATGTTTTACGGCGTGGGTTGGGTGCTTGATCGCCTCTCGCCCGTGCTCTTGCCCTTGGCGATTGCGGGTATTCTTGCGTTTCTGCTCAATCCATTGGTGGATTTTTTCGAGCCTAAAATGTCCGCCAAAGTGAGCTTCCTGTTTGCAAAAATCCGAAACCCAAAACGAGTGAAGGCGATCCTGTTGGTTTTAATGATTGGGTTTTGCATTATTACCGCGCTCACGTTGGCGATGCTTACCACCGTGGTGCCGGAGATGGTCAAGTTGGCCGAGGAAACCAAAGTGGAATACGTGCAGGAAAATATCCGCAACTGGGCCACCGAAAATAAAGGCACCGACTGGGGCAAACTGATGATGTTGGGCAAACTAGAAACGATTGACCTCAGCGCGCTGATGACTGCCGGCGAACAACAGCTCACGCGGTTTTCCGAGAAGGGGGTATCCGAGGCCATCGCGTTGATTGGGCTGTTGGCGGGCTTGGCGTTGGTGCCGGTTTACGTTTTTTATTTCCTGCTGGAAGCGCGCACGATTGAAATGAAATGGAGCGATTATCTGCCGCTCAAGGAATCGCGTTTCAAGGAAGAGGCGGTGTTTGTTCTGTCGTCGTTCAACGATTGTCTCGTTGTATTTTTTCGCGGCCAAGTGTTGGTGGCCTTTTGCGTAGGCGTTTGTTTGGCGATCGGATTTTCCATCATCGGGCTGCCATACGCCATTCTCATCGGACTGGCGGCGGGGTTGCTCGGCATCATCCCGTACTTCGGCGTGATTGCCTCCACCATTCCGGTGCTGTTGCTCTCGCTGGTGTACGGCGACCAAATGATTGTGGATGGTGCGGGGGCACCGGTGTTGGCACTGGGCATTTGCGCGCTGGTTTTGTT
>DQLO01000134.1 GCA_015660155.1 Verrucomicrobiota bacterium | reverse complement strand
CCGATGCGCGCGCTGTTCAAGCTGGAGGAAATCATCACCATCCGTCACTTGGAATTGATGTGCAAAGTCATCATCGCCACCGGCAGCATCGTGGGCTACGCGTACGGCATGGAATTTTTCATCGCGTGGTACGGCGGAAATCCGTACGAGCTTTACGCCTTCAAGAACCGCGCCTTCGGCCCGTATTGGTGGGCGTATTGGACGATGATTTCCTGCAACGTCATTAGCCCGCAACTGTTCTGGTTCCAGTGGTGCCGCACGTCGCCGTGGTTTATTTTTATCGTCTCCATTTTTGTAAACATCGGAATGTGGTTCGAGCGCTTTGTGATCGTGGTCACCTCGTTGCACCGCGATTATCTGCCGTCGAGCTGGGGATATTACAGCCCCACGCGTGTGGACATTCTCACCTTCGTGGGCACGTTCGGATTGTTCATGACACTGTTCCTGTTGTTCATCCGTTATCTGCCGGTCATTGCCATGAGTGAAGCGAAAGGCGTGACGCCGCAGTCGGATCCGCATCACAAGCTGGGCGGCGCCAAACCAAATCAACCCGAAGCGGAGGGCGCAAACTGATGAGCCAATCTTACGCCATCATCGCGGAGTACGATACGCCGGCCGACATCATGGCCGCGGCCAAGAAAGTGCATGCCGCCGGCTACAAGAAATGGGACGTGCACACGCCGTTCCCCGTGCACGGCATGGACGACGTGATGGGATTGAAGAACGCGCAGGTCGGTTGGTTCACTTTCTTCGGCGGCATCACCGGGCTGACTGCCGGGATGTTGATGATTTATTTTATGAACAAAGTCGACTACGACATCGTGGTCGGCGGCAAGCCGCTCTTCAGTGGATTTTATGCGTTCCCCGTGGCGTATGAAATGACGATTCTGCTCGGCGCGTTTGGGTCGCTCGGCGGCATGTTTATTTTGAATCGACTGCCGCGCCATCACAATCCGCTGTTGGCGAATGACCGCTTTGCGGCGGTGACGGACGACAAATTTTTCGTGGTCATCGAATGCGACGACCCCGCTTACGACGAAGCCGCCACGCGCGCGCTGCTCGAAGGCACCGATCCGCAACACATCGAAATGGTGGAGGACGCCCAATGAGATACGTACTGATTGGCATTGCGATGGGTGCGTTTATGGTGGTGGCACTGGCGGGCTTCCGCGGCGACTTGTCGCGCAAACCGCCGTTGGAAGTATTCGCGGATATGGATCGCCAGCCGAAACTGCGGCCGATGGAGCCCAACGCATTTTTCAAAAACGGCCTCAGCTCGCAGCCTTTGGTGAAGGGCACCGTGGCGCGCAGTGAACCGTTGGTGACGGCCGATGGCGAAAAGGTTTTTACCTTCCAAACCGATCACGCGGTTAATAAAGGCTACACGATTGAAGATGGCGCGACGAATTTTGTCGCTATCCCGCTGCCGGTGACGATGGAATTTGTGGAGCGCGGCCGCGAGCGGTTTGGGATTTCGTGCGTTCCGTGCCACGGCGCGCAAGGCGATGGCAATGGCATTGTGGGCAAGTTCGGCTTCAGTGGCATTCGCGATTTGCACGGCGAGACGGCGTTGAAACTTTCCGATGGCGCGATTTATAAAATTATTTCCGAAGGCCAAAAATCGTCCCCAACCGAAGCGGGAATGATGGGCTACGCCTCGAACATCGACATCGCCGATCGCTGGGCCATCGTGGCTTACGTGCGCGCGTTGCAGCTAAGCCGTTTGGGCGATGCGAAAAAAGACAACGTGCCCGCGCGATTTTTGATTCCAGAAAAAAAGCCGGAAGCTCCTGAAGTTGAAGAGGAGGGCACTGAATAATGAGCACTGAAACCGCCACCGTCGCCACGCCCGCGCAGGAAACACAATGGCGCAGCATCCCGCAAATCGCGGTGATGTTCGGCTTGTTGCTTTGCGTTTACGGATTCATCGACGACAAGCAGCAGTTTGCTTATTCGTATCTCACGGCGTTTATGTTTTTCCTGAGCATCGGGCTGGGCTCGTTGTTCCTTGTGTTGGTGCATCACCTGTTCGATGCCGGTTGGTCGGCCCCCATCCGCCGCTACCTTGAGCATCTTTCCTGTTTGCTGTTCCCGTGGCTGGCGATTGCATTTATCCCGATTGGTTTTCTGGCGGTGGATATTTATCCGTGGATGAGTTTGGATCCGCACGCGGATCACGCCTTGCACGCGAAAGTGGCTTTGTTCAATAAACCGATGTGGTACACGGCCTCGGTGGTTTTGTTTTTGCTGTGGGGTTGGCTCACGCATCGCTTGCGTTACTGGAGTTTGCAGCAGGATAAATCCGGCACGGAAGCGTTCGAGGGCAAACTGCTTTTCCCGGAAAACTTGATGGCCGGTTTCTCGCGTAATTTCCAGGGGCTACCTTTTGAGAAGGACAACCAACAAGTCGTCTGCACGCGGATGATGCGCATTCACGCGGGCTACGGCGTGGCGCTCTTTGCTTTCTCGCTCACGCTCGGTTGCATCCTTTGGATGAAGAGCATTCAGCATCAATTTTTCAGCACGATGTACGGCGTATATTATTTCGCCGGCAGCGTGTGGGTGAGCATCGCCACCGCGTGGATCATCGGCCGCATCCTCAAGGCGCGCGGGCATTTGCCGCAACTCCATCGCCTGCAGTTTTATCACCTCGGCACGCTGCTACTGGCGTTCACGGTTTTCTATGCCTACATCCATTTCTCGCAATACTTTCTGATTTGGAATGCGGCGGTGCCGGAGGAAACATTCTGGTATGTGATGCGCGAACAAGGCACGTGGATGTACATCGGCGTGGCGCTCATTGTCGGTCACTTTGTGATTCCCTTCCTTGCTCTGCTGCGCATTGACGGCAAGCTCACCAATAAATTGATGGTGCCCGTTTTCATTTGGGTGGTGCTGATGCACTATATGGATATGATGTTTAACGTGATGCCGGAAATCCATCCCGACGGCCCCTCGCCCGCGCTGGCTGATTTGGGCGCGTGGCTGCTCCTCGGTGGCTGTCTCGCAATGCTATTTATCCGCAACCTGTTTGATCATCCCGTCTGCCCGCTACGCGATCCGCGCATGGGCGAGGCATTGGAGCGACACGAATGAGCCACGAACCGCAAACAACGGAAGCCACAGACGCTACGCGCCCCAGCTGGGCCGCGCACGAATTGGCGGCCTTGGCGCTGACGGTGGGGCTCGCCGTGTGGGTGGTCGCCCAATGGGGAGTGGCGGTGCAGCCGCAAGCGAACACCGAACGCGATGAAAAACGTGCGGCAACGCTGGCCGAACTGCGCGTGGCCAACGAAGAAGCACTGAATAGTTTTGGGGTGACGGATGAATCGCTCAAGCGGTATCGCATCCCCATCCAGAATGCGATGACGCTCGTGGCGGAATTGGGTGCAAAAAATATTGCAAAAGAAGTTGCCGAACGCACCGCGCCTCCGTCGGATTTGAAATTGGTTGAAATACCGGATCCGGATTTTTTGGCGGACATATCGGAGTTGGATGACCCCAGCCTCATCGCGCAGGGCAAGACGCTGTTTCTGACCAAAATTTGTTTTACCTGTCATCAGACGAATCCGGCCGTGCCCGCGCCTGCGGGGTTGGCTCTGAGAGCGCCGAAATTCATCGGCGATTTTTGGGGCAAAGAACGGTTGGTGCATAAAGGCTTGGGCGGCCCGTTGGAACGGGTGGTAATGGGGCCTGGATATTTTGCCGAATCGGTTTCGGCAACCGGTTCCGGGGCGCGCGTACTCAAAGGCGCGCTCACTCCCATGCCGCCGCCGCCGCCTGTGACCGAAGATGAAGTGAAGGCGCTGATGGCGTACGTGCGCAGCTTGAGCCAGGGAAATTG
>DQLO01000253.1 GCA_015660155.1 Verrucomicrobiota bacterium | reverse complement strand
ACTTGGCCACCGGGACACGCAGATGCTCTACCGCCACTACCGGCAGCTTGTCACAAGGGAGGCTGCCGAGGCGTTCTGGGCCATCTGGCCGCAGCAATCGCAATAAAGATTGAATTAGCCATCAGCCTTTGAGCCAATCGGGCCATGGATCACCAGTTGCCTGAAGTCTCGTTGGCTAACGAAGAATGGGATTTTTCCGGTTGCCCTGTTGGCGAGTTGTTTGATTGCTGGGTGTATGAGTTCGCCAGAGAATATCATCGGCAGCATGGCAGCATTCCAGAGGCTTGGCGCATTTGGTTTCCCCTTGGTGCTGGCTTTCCCCAAACGCCTTACTTGAGTGTTTCGATACCGACCCCAAGCGAGGAGGTTGTTGTGAGCGAGGAGGATCGCAAACGATTCAGCGAGTATTTTGCAAAGCACCCAGAAACGGTATCCCCATCGGGTGATACTTTTACAATCAATTGGCGGCACTCAGACAGGGCACTGGTGGAAGGTTTCAAACGCCTCTTGAAAGATAAAAGGCAAAGGCCACCGGCTCAGGGCAAGGGCGAGAGCAAGCTGAGGAAACTAGAAACAGACTTAAAACGGTTGGGAGCCTTCCGCTTGGTGAAGGTCGCCAACCTCAGCATTTCACAGGCTACGGAATACTCTGCAAACCACAAGAAAGGAGCGATAGAAATTCCCCTGTACGCCAACCAAGCCGACTGGTCGATAGCAACTGCAAATGTTGAAAAACTCATTGCAGGATTTCCAGTTGAAATGGCAAAACACACCCAGTTAAAACCGGTTTAATCGGCTGTCTGCCCGATATAGGCTTAAATGCAGCATTTAAGCATCATGTCATTCACAAGACTTCCGGGATTTTTGGTGCATACTCGTTTGCATGGCGATACGTGCCACCGAACAAAAAGACGGGCTTGACTCCAAGGGTGGGGATTCAAGCGTTACGAGCAATCCAGTTCCTGCGTTCCTTCGGCTGCCCCCGCAGGGCGTTCCGTGTCCGCTTACAGGACTGTCCCGAGCGAAGATGTCACAGCTTGTTTTACCAAACGAGCGGAACGGGTTTTCGCCGCCAGTGCGGTCGGTCAAGGTTGCCCCCGCCAAGGGCCGCAAAGGGCGCGTCAGGCTCGTGAATCACTCAAGCCTCGTGAGCTATCTCAACTCGTTGGAAGGGGGTGCGCGATGAGTCCAGACAAGCCGCAACTCAAGAAACGGCCTCCCCTCAGGATGTACTACTGCGGGGGCAAGTATTTCTTACAACCTTCGCAAGGGGATTGGTTTATCGAGTATGCCGCCGTCTGTGACTTCATTTATGCGCTCAGCTTGCGCGACTTTAGTAGTTCAGAAATAGAGTATGACTTGGCTGACATGAAAGCCAATCCACAAACCCCACCCGTGCCGCACTTGGAACAAAGGGCCGAGGAAAGACGCAAGCGCATACTCGAACGCGAACAAAAGAGAGAGACGGAAAACGCCTGCTCAAACAAGAGCGGGATGAGGAAAAGCGACAGTTCCACCAGTTCAAGAAAGAAGAGAAGCGCAAACGCGAACAAGAGAAAGGGTCAAGAGCATGAATGAGCTAGTTTCAACTGAGCGAACCAAAGGGGTTGCTGTTAAGCCATGTCCAACGGCGGGCGAAGGCGTCCACCGGTGGATCTACCACGTTGTTTGCCGCATGATTGAAGCAAACATCGATGACCATGAAATTGTTTCCTATTGTGATGAAAACAGTACGCGCACCCTTCAACCTAACGAAGTGGAGAACGCCATTCGCTCTCGGTGCGGATCGCTGCAAAGTAGTATATCGCCCAAACGACTGCGTTGGCCTCGGCGAAGCACAGCCCTTGTTGAGCAATTCATCGGTACTAAAACCGTACCTGATTTGACCAACGCATCCCCAATCCCTGTTGAGGAGTATGACGCCGAGCAAATAATAGATCATCTTTTCCCAGGCAACCCGCTTCTTTGTTGCGGGGTCAGCAGTTGGACATTCGCCACTCGTAGCCGAGACGAATGGCGAGGGCAATTAGCAAAATTCCAATTGATTGTTCCCAGTCCAATGAACGCCCGCCGAGGACTTACACAAGCCGGCAAACGATCCGCTCACACTCTCGGAAATACCGGGCCTCGAAAATACCTTGTCGTTGAATTTGACGAAGGAAGCCACGACAACCATGCATCTCTTTTGTTCCACTTGAACACCTCTGTCACTCCCCTGGTTTGTGCCGTGGCGAGTGGCAACAAGTCCCTGCATGGCTGGTTCTTGGTGGAGGATTGGAGCGAGGATAAGCTGGTGAACTTTTTCAAACGAGCCACAAGCGTTGGAGCCGACCCCGCCACTTGGACAAAATCTCAGTTCGTCCGAATGCCAAATGGCACACGCGACAACGGGTCCAATCAAACAACCCTTTATCTTTCAAAATGACCGAAGAAGAACAAATAACATCTCAGGAAACAATTAAGCCATCTTGGTATTCCAACTCCGCGAAGGCTTTTTTCATTCAAAACAGCAGACAGCACTATATCCCGATCTCAGCCGATATGTTCCGTAAACATTTGAGATCTTGGGGGTATGCTACCCGAGCTGCACCGGATGAAAACATTTCACAAGCCGACCAAGCCATGCTGGACGTACAAACAATACGCGATGTTGATTATAGTGGTCCACTTGCCGGGTATGACGCAGGAATCGTCGAATGCAATGGCCATCGGGCACTGGTAACCAAACCACCTGTTCGCATTAGCGCGAATGCCGGGGAATTCCCGATAATCTACAAAATCATGGAAGATATGT
>DQLO01000153.1 GCA_015660155.1 Verrucomicrobiota bacterium | reverse complement strand
GCCGCCAACGAATCGGTCACCATCACCCTCCGTATGGATCCCCGCATGCTCTCCCGCATCAAACGCCTCGCCCGCTCGCGCTTTCTCAATTACCAAAGCATGATCAAACAATGGCTCAGCGAACGCATGGAAAAGGAAAACATCAATCAATGAAACCCATCTCCAAAACAAAACGCGCATTTACGCTGGTGGAACTTCTGGTGGTGATCTCCATCATTGCCGCACTTGCGGCCATGACCGTGGCGCTCTATTCCCGCGTGGCGGGCAAGACAAATGAAAGTGCCATTCGCACCGAGTTGGAACAAATCAAACTTGCCCTTCAGGTTTACAAAGAAAAGAACGGCTACTTCCCGCCTAGTGACGAAAACGATGTGGCCAACAATCAACTTCACAAAAATTTGTCGGGGAAAGGAGTGGAGAAGGGGGAAAACTTATTGCCAGAATTAAATCCCTCGCAATACGACGCCGGCGGGAATCTGGTTTCGCCCGCGTTGGGCCGGAAAGACTCAAAGCAAAACGAGCGATGGAAATATAATTCCCGCAACCCCGAACACAATCGCGAAAGCTACGATCTCTGGGTGGAGATCGGCGAAACAAACAAGGTTCGCACTATCGGCAACTGGGAAAGCAATTAACACAAGCACTATGAAATCCAATCCGACCCAATTCATCCAACGCAACCGGGGCTTCACGCTGGTGGAGATGCTCGTGGTAATCGCTATCATCGCTATTTTGGTATCCATCACCGTGCCCTTCGTTGCCCGCGCAATGGTCAAATCCAAAGTGGCCACCGCCCGAACCGACATGATCAACCTCAAGGGCGCCATAGTGAGTTATCAAAATGATTACAGTCGATTCCCCAGCGCGCGTGGCGTTGCTCCTAATTTGAAGGGAGGCGACCTGACGTTTCATCTGCCCATCGGCCGCAAACATGCCGATGGTTCGCCGCAAGACGCTGGCAATTGGCCTAATCCGCCCCTCACGCCCGATAACAATGTGGTGATGGCGATCCTGATGGCGATCGATAATGGAGCGAATAAAAATCACGGACGGAATCCGAAGAAGACCACTTACCTTACGCCCAACTCAGCCGATGACGCATTCTCCGCGGGCGTCGGCCCGAATGGGGTGTTCCGGGATCCATTTGGAAATCCCTATGTCATTTCAGTGGATCTCGCCGGTGACGGGAATGTGGCCGATTTGTTTTATCGAGAAACAGGCGTTTCCAAAGGCGCGTCCATCGGTTTGGTGCGCAATGTCGATAACAAGACCGAGGAAGAATACGTGTTGCGAGGCTCGGTCATGATTTGGTCCCCGGGGCCTGACCGCCAGGTGAACTCCAAGGCTGGCGCGTTGGCCAAGGAAAATACTGATAACATTTTGGGTTGGCGTTAAGCCATGACACACCACTCCACCAGCGTGAACATGAATAAGGCCCTCAGCCGGGAGCGAAAGGGTTTCACGCTGGTGGAGATGGTGGTGGTGCTGGCCATCGCCATTGCCCTCATGGCCATTATGCTTCCCGCGCTCAAAGGCTTGCGCGGGGACAAGTATTCCCTCAGCGCCACCACTCAGCTCATTGCTGATTTCAATAATGCCCGGCTCGAAGCCATCAACGGCGGTTCACCCGTGTACGTTGTTTTCATGCCCAAGCTCACCCTGAAAAACTTCGAGGGGATGAGCGACGCGGAAAAAACATATTTCCAAAAAAACAAACTAGCCAATCAACAGCTCGGGGGGCAGCTCGTTTCCTATGCATTTTTTGCCGAGTACGCGCTGGGCGACAATCTAGGCCAACCCAGCCGACGCTGGGTGAGTGACTGGAAATTCCTGCCCGAGGGCGTCTACCTTCCGAGCGAAATGTTGAGCCAACTGAATCAGGCAAATGTAAACAGCCCCGAACCCCTTTTGCGTGTGCCGCACTTGGGCAACGATGCGCAGGTGAATTTCAACTGGCACTTGCCTTATATCGGTTTTGATGCCCGCGGGCGCTTGCTCGGGGTGAAACCCGCCACCCCCGATTCCATGGGATGGGTGGTCCGGTTGGTTGAAGGCGGGGTATTGCCACCGGAAAAACGTGCGGACGGCACCTATCTTTTGACCCCTTCGGATGAACCGCTGAATATGGCCAAAGTGCAAAAAAGCATATTGATCAATTACCTCACCGGCCGCCCCAACACGATGGGCACCACCACCGTTCCGCCCGCGATGAAGGCGGTGACGGTCAAAGTAATTATCTTTTCCAATCGCGCGTGGAAAGGCGGCGGCGAAGGTATGGCCAAGGTCATCTCGGACTGGGCCGGAATCAACAACGCCCAATACAATGCCAACTGGGGTGCCTTTTACTGGAACAACAATGACCGATGGGAACTGCGCCAAGGCGCGCGCGCGCCGGTGGTGATCTCCGGCATCACCGCCAGCTTGGCCAATAAACTTTTGGCGGAACTACAAAAAACGGATCCCTCTGTGGATCTGTTAATTGAATAGCACCATGAACATCGCTGTACATCATCACCGGGCACACGGCGGATTCTCAATCGCCGAGGTCATGTTGGCCATCGGCGTAGTGGCCTTTGGGTTGGTGGCAGTGTTGGGCGTGTTACCCATTGGGCTCACAGTGCAAAAAGATAACCGCGAAGAAACCATCATCCGCTACGATGCGCAATACTGGATGACCGCCATTCGCGCGGGCATGCAACCCACCGATGCCTTGCACCAAGTGGAGTGGGTGGAACTGCAGGTGGATGACGGCACTGGGCCGATTGTTTATCGTGCCCACCGCCCGCGGTTGGGTGGTGATGGCTCGGGGCCGGAATGGCGTGATCTGCAACCGTTGTTCCGGGGGCATCTCAAACAAACCTCCTGGCCCACGGACGTGATCGGTTGGATGAGCATTCCTGACGACGGTACCCAGTTTGGCAGTATAAAAAAAACCGCCCGCGTGCGCGCCATGAATGGCCAGCTTTTTGATCGCATTTATGGCCGCAAAGTTTTGGTGGCCACGAAACGGGAATTTATTAGCGAAGGCGAAACCGCATTCCATCCGTTGCCCGGCGGTGAGTTTGCCTTTAGTTATTTGCTGGAAACCCACATCGCGCCCGACCCGGCCAATGCCAATCTCTGGCGGATCACCCTCACGTTCAAGTGGCCGGTTTTGGATGACCCCACGCTGAAAGACTCCACCAAGAATGCGGACGATGTGAAGACGGTTTCCACCAAGAGCTTCACCACACTTGTTGGATCGGCGCCACGGAAAACCCCGGCTCGCCAACAATTACCGATCAACCAAAAGCTGCTGTTGGATGTCACGTTGCCGGACGAGAAGATTACCATCGAGGAGTTGGCAGCGCTCACCGGGATGGGGATGATCACAATTAACAACACCCTGTTATCAATGGAGCAAGCTGATTTAGCTGCTGATATTCCCGAGCCCGAGGCCGAGCGGGCATCTCCGGGCCAAGTGCGGCCGGATGACAAGTGGCGCATGGGGCGCACGTACGATACGCACGGGCTTTACTCGTTACGGCCGATGACCGGCGCGCCTCCCAATGGCGGGTATCGGCCGGTGTTCAGGCGGTGGTTTGCCGTGGAGGATCGCTTCTTCGGATTCATTGAGCCGACTGACTCGTATTTTTCATCGTTTTATTTTTTCACACCTGATTACCAATGAACCTGCGCCGCACAATCCGCCGCCGACATGCCGCCTACACGATGGTGGAGTTAATGGCTGCGGTGCTGATCTCGGTGGTGTTGGTGGTGGCAATGTACCAAATCTTCGCACGGGTGCAGTCGGTGTTCACCACCGGCCATAGCCACACCAAACTTTTGGAGGAAGGCCGGGCAGTGATGGACCTCATCGTGCGTGATCTTGGTCGCATGGCGCCGGCGGGTATGTTGGAGCCGAATTTTATTGCGGTTCCTTATCGCACCAATCGACTGGAAACGCTCGCTTATCCCACCAACTGGGCAACGCTACGGGCCGATCAACAAAACACTTGGCTCACCACCACCGAGCCTTTCGTCAGCAGCCGTGTTTCTTTTCTGGGTCACGATGATCAATGGCAACAGATGGCTTATCGGCTGGAGTCGCGTGGCCAACCGGGCAAAGCAAATGACGTGATCGGCGCGTTGTGGCGTTATGAATCCGGCCCGGTTCCCAAGCGCCACATCATTCGTTTGGTGTCCTCAAGCAAGGATGGTCAGTACCAAAAACTTTCGGACAACGTCGTGCATTTTCGGATGCGCGCGGTTTCGCCACACGATCCCGGACGGGCGGTGTGGGTGGATCCGATATTCACACGATTGGATGTGCCGCTTTACGTGGAGGTGGAAATTGGACTCATCGAGGAGAAGTTGAAAAAGGAAATTCTC
>DQLO01000031.1 GCA_015660155.1 Verrucomicrobiota bacterium | reverse complement strand
TCGCGCGCAGGCAAAGTGCGCAGCGTATCGAGATCGCACAGGACGAGTTTGGGCTGGTGAAATGCGCCGACGAGATTTTTTCCAGCGGGGAGATTGACGCCCACTTTGCCGCCCACGGAACTGTCCACCTGCGCGAGGAGCGTGGTGGGCACTTGCACGAAATCGATGCCGCGCAAATAGGTGGCGGCCACAAATCCAGCCATGTCTCCGACCACGCCGCCGCCCAACGCGACTACAAACGAGCCGCGCTCGATGCGGTGTTTGGCCAGTTGATCGTAACACGCCTGCACATTTTTCAGTGTCTTGGCCTGTTCGCCGGCGGGTTGGGAAATGAAAATCGTCTCGAAGCCAGCGGCTTTCAGCGAAGCCAGCGCGGGCTTGCGATACCGGCGAGCGACGGTGGCATCGGAAATGACTGCACAGCGTTGGCCGAGTTTTTGACGGGCGCAATGTTTTCCCAAGTCCGCGAGCAATCCCGCCCCGATGTGAATCGGGTACGATCGATTTGCCAGCGGTACCTTGACCGTGCGCATGGCGGGGTTAGGCGGTCGCCTGTTCGGCGACGTAAGGGGCGATGCCCTCCACGCGCAAGCGACGGGTTTCGCCGCCGAGTTCAAATTCGATTTCCTCACCGGCGGCGCTGCCGAGGATGGCCTGTCCCATCGGGGTGAGGTAGCTGATGAGGTTGTTATCCGGATCGCCATCCCACGCGCCAAGCAGCGCAAACTCTTCGCGGACTCCGCTGCCGAGATGGGTGACAGTAACGCGCGTGCCCACGTTCGCGGCGGCCGTGTCGGCCTCGGAGTAATTCATCCCGCGGGCGCGATCGAGGTCGCGCTCCCATTCGGCTTGCAGAGCGGTCAGCACTTTTTGCTGTTCCTTGGCGGCTTTGAATTCGTGGTTCTCGCGGAGGTCGCCGTGCTCGCGGGCGATTTCGATTTCCTTGGAGTTGGCCGGAATGCGCTTTTGCTTTAATTCTTCCAACTCCGCCGCGCGCCGTTCGAGGCTGGCCCATGACACCATCAACGTGCCTTCGCCTTCGGCTTTCTTCTCCGGCTTGTCCTTCTCGCTGCCGGTGATGAATTCCTGAATCTCCGGACGCGTCTTCACAATTTTTCCCAGCACCGAGCGTTTATCCATCCCCTCAAAACACGTGGAGAGTTGAATGGCGCGGGTGATGTCCTGCACCACTTCGAGTTCCGCCGATTCAGTGAGCGTCTCGATGAGGCCGGTGTCGGCCAGAATATAATCGCGCAGTTTGCATGCGCGCTTTTCGTCGCTGGTTTCGCGCTCGATGGCCGAGAGCATCGCGCCGAAGGCTTCCGTCGTCAGCAAATCTGCAAATTCCTCGGGCTGTTCCTTGGCCAACCACAGCAACAGCTCGGCCGCAGCGGCGTGGTGGTTGATGAGATGTTCCAGCTCTTCCTTGAAGGCGCCGGTTTGATCGTGCGCGGCGAGGATCCCCGCACACTCGCCCACCAATCGCGCGGGCACTTGATTGGCCATCACCAGCAGTGAGGTCGCCCATTCTTCGTTGTGCGCCTGGAATGAATCCAGCACGCGCCGTTGCCGCGCCGCCGGCACGGCGGTCACCACTTCTTTGACGGAAGGATTCGTCTCCCAAACCGTGGCCTCGGTGGGCGCGCCTTCGCCGATCTCCGCGCCCAGTGCCTTGGCAAGGTCATCACGCGCCATCACCGCTTCCAGCGCGAGCGGCGCTTGCGTTCTGGCGTGGCTTTTAATTTCTTCGTTCAACTTGCCGAGCGTGCCTTCCGCCATCGCGGCGGCATCGTCGAGGTCGCCGGCATTCTTGGAAATCTCCGCCGCCACCACCACCCGCGCTTTCAACCCGCGGGCGCTGGAAAAATCCTGTTGCAAGCGTTCCTGCAACGGAATTTCCTGAGATTGATATTCGATGGCCTCGGTCTTTTTGGTGGGCAGCTTGAAGTGGCCGTCCTTTTTCATTTCGCGCCGCGCGGTCTCCCACCATTTTTTGTAATCATCTTTATCAATCACCTCGGGCACGAGCGACTCCTGCACTTTATCAGAGGTGGCAAAAATCCCGTAGCTGTCGATGATGACCTTAATCACTTCTTGATGTTGCAGCGCGGCCATTTGTTTCAGGCCGGTCATATCCGTGGCTTTGCGCGCCTCGATGTGTTCCTTGGAAATGGGCGTGAGAATTTTGGGCGCGAAGGCGAGGTCGATGCTGTGGCCGGGGCGGTTGTTAAAATCCACCGCCATTTTGCCGAGCACAACGTCCACCGTTTTGATGCGACCGAAGCCCCAGCTCTTGTGCATACAAAAACCTTCGGTCGCCATTTGCACGAGGGTTTCCACATCGCCGGGGAGAATTTTGCCAGAGGCCGCCAGTTTTTCGAATTCTTCTTTCATAGGTTAGACAACGCGCCGCCCCACGATGTAGCGAAAGGACTCGCGTGACAGAGTGCGTGTGCGGATACTAGCGGCGTGCCAAGGCAAAATCCAAGAGAAATCGCCGCGCGCCTCCTGCGCGAGTGGGAGCGAGGCTCGGACACCGCCGACACCCTCCTAGCCGGCGCCCTGCCGCACTTGCCCCCGCGCGACCGCGGCTTGTGCCAGGAACTGGTGCTGGGTGTCCTCCGCCATCGCGCTGCGCTGGATTGGCTGATCGACCAAAAAACCAATGGCCGCCGCCAGCAAGCGCTCGCGCAAATCCTGTTGCGGCTCGGTTTATACCAGATTTTCTGGCTCGACCGCATCCCCGGCCACGCCGCCGTGAACGAAACGGTCAACCTCGCCCGCAAGCACGACCTCGGCCCGCAAGCGGGATTTCTCAACGCCGTGCTCCGAAATTGCCTCCGCGAAATGGACGACTGGCGCGACCGCCTGGACGATCTCCGCCGCGAGCGCCCCGCCATCGGCCACTCCCATCCGCAGTGGCTCGTGCAACGCTGGCAGAATCGCTGGCCGGATTATGACAAACTGCTTGAGTGGAACAACACCCCCGCGCCTGTGTTTGCCCGCCGCAATCCGCTGCGCGCCACCGCCGACGAGCTGGAGGCGCAATGGAAAAACGAGGGTGCGACCTTCGAGCCCGTGAAGCGCGATTGGCTCGGCTCGCACGAAATATATCACTTGCAAAGCGACGGCTCGCCCGCCGCGCTGGAAAGTTTTGCCGCAGGGAAATTTTATGTGCAAGACCCGAGCACGCTTGCATCCGTTTACGAACTCAACCCGCAATCGGGCGAAAACATTCTCGACCTCTGCGCCGCGCCCGGCGGCAAGTCCACCGCCATCGCCGAACGAATGAACAACGAAGGCAGCGTGCTCGCCATCGATTTGGACGAAGCCCGCCTCGGGCGCTTGCGCGAAAACATCGCGCGCCTCGGCCACACTTGCATTGAGCCCAAACCGTTGCACGCCATCGACCTCAAAAACGCCGGGCCCTTCGATCGCATTCTCGTCGATGCCCCCTGCTCCAACACCGGCGTGATGCGCCGCCGCGTGGACGTCCGCTGGCGGCTGCACGCGCGCGAGCTGGCCGTGCTCGCCCGCACGCAACTGGATTTACTCCAACGCGCCGCGCGGCTGTTGCCCGTAGACGGCACGCTCGTTTACAGCACCTGCAGTTTGGAGCACGAGGAAAACGAAGCGGTGGTGGAAAAGTTTCTGCAAAAGCGCAAAGATTTCGAACAGGAAATTGCCCGCACCATTACGCCGATGGCCGATGGCGTGGATGGGGCATTCGTCGCGTGCCTGCGCCGCGTGGAGTTGGGGGCTACTTCGCCGGAACCAGAAGCTTGCTAATCGGCGCGTGGTCATCCGTGAGCACCGGCGACTTCGCCGCGCTGAGTGGTGCCTTGGCCTGAATGCGCGCCAGCCGCGGCCCGAAATGCGCCGGCAACTTCGGCTGCGCACGCCGCAGCAAATCCAGCCGCGCGCGCAACGTCGCGCTCGTCAGCCCGCCGGTTTTCGACTTCACCCCCACCAACACAATGTTGCGCGAATCGGCGGCGGGAAAATGATACACGTGCGGAAACACCGTTTTCATCGTGCGATACATCGACCCCACAATGTCCGCGCGCCATTCGTTGTACGTGCCAATCACGTTGTACGCCAGCACCCCGTTGGCGGTGAGGTCCTCCGCCGCGAGTTGGAAAAATTCTTTCGTTGCCAAGTGATACGGAATGAACGAGCCGTAGGTATTCGACGAATACGCATCCATCATAATGGCCTCATATTTCCGGTTTTTATTGCGCCGCAAAAAACCCCGGCCATCGCTGATATGAATCGTGTGCGTTTTGGTTTCCTTCACGCCAAACCAATCCTTGGCCACCTTGGCCACGGCGGGGTCCAGCTCCACGGTGTCCACGTGCACGGTTGGAAAATAATGTTGAAACGCGCGCTGCGTGCTGCCGCCGCCCAGCCCCATCACCAGCACGCGCTTGGCTTTGGGATTCCAGAGGAGCGGCATTTGAAAATAATCGGTGTACTCAAAGTGCCCGAGCAACGGATTGGCAATCAGCAACCGCGTTTCCATCGAGCCATTGAAGCGCAGCATTCGATAGCCGCCTTTATCCTCCACCACGATTTGGTTGTGCGCCGATTGGCTGCGATGCCGCACCGCGCCTTCAGCCGATGCCGCATAAAGCAGCACCATTGCGAGCATCAATTTTCCTGTAAATCTTCCGGCCATAACCAATCGATGAGACAACATAACCCACCCAGCCCCAAAGTCAACCCACCCGTCAGCTGAAAAATCTGCGTGGTGGTAAACACATCAATCAACACGTACGCCGAAATAAACACGCCCGCGATGCTGCCCACCGTGCTGGCCGCGTACACCAACCCGCTGACTGTCCCCACGTGCTCCACTTGCCGCGCGGCCAGCCGCACCATAAAAGGCGAAATCATCGCGAGCACAAAACACGGAAACAAAAAAACCACCGCGCTGCCGATGGCCGGATCGAGCTTGCGCCACACCGCCGGAATTTCCAAAGGCGCCGCAGCATCGTTAGGCGGCGCCGGCAAATTATTGGCGGCGTTATTTGTGTTGCCCTCCAAAAAATCCGTTGATATTTCGGACAACAAATTTGTTTCTGTTATGAACAATTCCGTGCGGACCGCTTCGGGTTCAACGGATTTCTCGTGCCGATCCACAATGGCGTCCAACACGCTCGGCGCCATTTGCGGAATCAGCAAAATAAAAACCCCCGCCGGCGCCAATAGCAGTGAGAGAAAGCGTGCCTTTTTGAAACGGTCCGCCAAGTGCCCACCCACGCCGTAGCCCAGCGCCAGCGCCAGCATCACCATTCCGATTTGGCTGGTCCACACGTAAAACGCCCCGCCAAACCACGGCTGCAAATAACGCGCGCCGACAATTTCCAGCACCATTACCGCGAAGCCCCCGAGCAGCACCAACGCGCCCAAGGCGAGAATGCGGCCGCGCGGAGTTGGGGCGTCGTCGTTCATTTTTATGGGAAAATCGCCACGGTTAGCCCCGTACATTCGCGCACGGTTGCCGCCATCGATTCCAGTTCCGCC
>DQLO01000085.1 GCA_015660155.1 Verrucomicrobiota bacterium | reverse complement strand
CACCCGGAAATGGTACTGGTTCCCCCGCGTGCTCCCGCCACCGTTCGATTTCCTCAATCAACTCCCTTTCTGTGTCTAGTTGTTGTTGATGAGCAATCCTATCAAAAACGCCTGGATAATGATTGCGTAAGGCATTTTCAATCTCCGTAAATGCTGCCTTTGTGTCTATCGCGCATTGCTTCCAATCAAGCCCACTGTAGTTATCTGGATTCAAAATCGAGATAAATTCCGAGCGTAATTGAAGATATCTTCCAACCCCTTCCGGATCGTCAAACCTGCCCATATTGGCCCGAGCATTATCGCAGAATGTTTTAAGTTTAAATAACTCGTTCTGCCTGGTTTGTTCATTTTGTGCAGCCCTCTCCTGTCTTTCCGCAACATCAAGCAGGGCTTGACTTTTCTTGTTCTGAGCAGCCAGTTTGCGATTTTGCGAAAGCTGAGCAGCATTATTCAGAAACTGGCTGCGTTCTTGTGGCGTCATATCCGACACGATAAACCGCGCGATTGCTGTGTAAAGGATATATTTGATGGATTTCCAGCCATGTTCACCCCACCACAAAACCCGAACTTCCGCACCAATAAATGGACCAAGAAATCCTGTATCGCACCGGAACGATCTGCTCGCGACGTGATAGATTAAGAATCCCGCCCCATCGAGTTGTCATTTTTCAGCGACGCGGCAGTTGAGCGCGTGTTTGGCAATGAGGTGCTGGAGCACGATAAGGGCGTCCGTTGATTCGCATGGGCAGCTTTTCATAGTTTCATGCATTCCCGCTTGCCGCTGGGCCTGTTTTGGCTAGTTTACCAACATGGTCTGGGGCGATGGATTTCTGGAGTGGTTTCGGCGGGACGAGCCGGAGCATCTTCGCCGTGGCCGGTTGGGTGAGCGGGCGGCCAAGCGGCATTTGAAAAAGGCGGGCCTGAAATTCCTTTACGCAAATTACCGCACCACCAAAGGCGAGATTGATCTCATTTTTCGAGACGGCGAGGCATTGGTTTTTGTAGAGGTAAAAACGCGCTCATCGGAAGCTTGGACGCGCCCCGCCGCCGCCGTGAATGCCGAAAAACAGCGTAAGCTCATCGCCACCGCGCGGAACTATTTGCGCCTGCTGCACGATCCTGAGATTGCTTACCGCTTCGACATCGTCGAAGTGCTGCTCAACCACGGTGCCGTGAACGAGATCCGCCATCAACCCAACGCCTTTGCGCCGGGCCGCCGGTAATTCATCCTGCAAATCCTGCTCATCCCTGTTAAAACCCGCCCGTGCCGGAACTGCCTGAAGTGGAGGTGCTCACGCGCCATCTCGACCCCGCCTTGCGCGGGAAGACTATTCGCGACGTGCGCGTTCATCGCGCCAAAAGCACGCGCCCCACTTCCGCCCGCGCAATGCGCGCCAAACTGGTTGGCGCAAAATTCATCTCCGTAACGCGTCGCGCCAAGTATCTCCTCTTCCAACTCAAGACACCCCGCCGCGATCCTTTCACCCTGCTCGGCCATCTCGGCATGACCGGTCGTATGTACGTGCAACCCGCCAACGCGCCCTTGCCGAAACACGCAGCCGTAACCTTCGGCCTCGGTCGGCGCACGTTTGTTTTTGAAGACACCCGCTATTTTGGCCGACTCACGCTTGACCTTTCGCCACTGGAAACCCTCGGCCCCGAACCGTTGGGCGACGATTTTGACGGATCAATCCTCCACGCTGCATTGCGCCGCAGCACCCAAGCCATCAAACCGAAATTGCTCGACCAAAAAACACTTGCCGGCGTCGGCAACATTTACGCCAGCGAAGCCTTGTGGCGGTCGGGCATATCCCCGCGCCGTGCGGCCCGCCGCCTCACCCACGCCCAATGCGCCGCCTTGGCCGCGAGCATCCGCGAGGTGCTCGCCGAGGCCATCGCGTGCGGCAGCACCGTGCCGCTGGATTTCGCCGGGACAGCTCGACGCGACCGTCTTTTTTATTACGGCAGCACCACCGGCACCCAAGGTTTTGAAGAACGCCTCCGCGTTTACAACCGCGCGGATGAGCCTTGCGACCACTGCACCACCTCCATCCGGAAAATCACCCAAGCCTCCCGCAGCACGTATTTTTGCCCCCAATGCCAGCGCGGTTGAAACGCATTGACGTGCCCGCTCCGCTTCGGTAGCCTCTCCGCCTTCGAGTTCCAGAGTAGCTCAATGGTAGAGCATGCGACTGTTAATCGCAGGGTTGAAGGTTCGAGTCCTTCCTCTGGAGCCAATTCTATTCTACGGGAGGAGTGCCCTGATGTGTTCGGCGGCAATGGCGAAGTTGAGGCCTTCGGATTTCTCAATATCACCATTGGGTTGCAGAATGTCATTACGTACATAGGTATTGATGCCGATAACTCTTCCTTTGTCATCTACTAATGTGGATCTCCGAAACAACCCCGACCTCACCAAGGCACAGATTGTTGAACTGCAGAAGGCGCTGCTCGATGGCGAGCTCGCCGAGGAATTGGCTCACCGCTGCGAGGAGCTTCGGCCCATCTTTCGACTAGCCGCGCTGCCGCTTGCTCATCTGGCTCCCAGACAAGCGGAATATCGTACCGAACCTTAAATGAAT
>DQLO01000367.1 GCA_015660155.1 Verrucomicrobiota bacterium | reverse complement strand
CTGAACACCCGCCCGCCGGGATTCACCATCACCTGCACCCGCGTGGATCGCAGCAGCGTGGTGTGATTCCACGTTTGCAGCTTGGGCGATGCGAGCAAGTTGCGTCCGGCCAAATCGCCCGCAACTTCCAGTCGACTCGCCGTTTGCATTTCCAAGGGCGGCACATTTAACACCATAATTTTCGGCATCGGTTTCACAAACGCATTGGCGCTGTCGCCGAGGTTGGTTTTCAGAATCGAATCGATGGGGCCGGTGAGCAAATTGGTGGGGTACGGAATGTCAATCTCCGGCGGCTGCCAACGATGCGGTTGATGCGGCATCGTTCCGGGCCGGAGCGATGGGCCGGAAAAGCCATTCGGATTAGGCCGCGCAAACGCAGTTGGATCCTCGAGCGCCAAGGCCTCCAGTAACCCGGCGCTGTCGGTGTTGGCCAGCAACAAGGGTGCGGGATTAGCCGAGGGCCGGGGCGCGGTGGTATTCCGCGAAAGCCACCACAAGCCGCCGCCTTGCAGCGCAAACACCACCGCCACCCACCAACCCCAATGAAACCGGATCGCCGAGGGAGTGCTGCCGGTTGGCGTGGTCATTGCGATTTTGCCTTGGTGGCCTCGGCGGGTTTTTCAAGCAACCCCGGCTGGGTGGCCAGCCACGTTTTGTGAATGCCCGCCGCGCGCGCGATGGCGGCCACGCGTGTGATGGATTCCTGGCTCGCACGGCGATCGGCCTGCAGCACGAGCAGCAAATTGGTGCGACCCGCCGCCGCGCGCTTCAACTCGCCCGGCAAAGTTCCCAACGTCACCGCGACATTGCGAAAAAATAAATTGCCCTTTCGGTCCAACGCCACCACCAACGCGCCGGAGTAGTCTTCCGGCAGTGCGCCCGCCACTTTCGGCAATTCCACCGGCACGCCGGGCGTGAGCAGCAGCGCTTTGTTTTGGATGAGATAAAACAGAAGCAAAAACATCATGGCCGCGATCGGCACCGCGCCGGGCAGCTCGCAGCGGAGTTGATGTTGTCGGCGGAATTTCATGACTGCTCAAATAAATCGGCGTTCTCAGTTGATGCAGCGGGGGTCTCTTCGGATTTCTTTTTGCGGCGGCCCGGTTTTTCCATTTCGCTCACCATACGCAGGGCTTCGAGCGAGGTTTTTTCCATGTCCAAAACAATATCGCCCACCACGGTGACGAGGTGATTGTAGCCCACATAACACGGCACGCCCACCGCCAGTCCCAATGCCAGCGGCATCAGCGATTGGGCGAAGTGCGCGTGATGATCGGTGATGACCGCCTCGCCGGTTTTCATAAAACCGAGCACCGAGCCCAGCAATCCGAGCAAAGGCGCCACTTGCCCGAGCGTGGCCAGCACGCCGAGGCGTTGCTCGAGCCGGGCGGTTTCCATACTGCCGGATTGTTGCAACGATTCTTTCACCTCCTCGCGCGGGCGATCGTGCTGAGCGAGCACAGTCTTCACCAGCCGCGCAGCGGGGCTGGGCGTGGCGTCGCAAATGTCGATGGCTTCCACCAGATTTTTCTGGCGCAGCACATTTTTCAGGCCACCGAGGAGGGCGGTGGTGTTGATTTGCACGCGATGATACGTGAGGCGCCGCTCAACAAACACCACCGCGCCCAGCGCGCTGGCGGCCAGCAACACCCAAACCATCGATCCTCCCTGAAGCAAAGTCACAGCAAACATGGCTGTTTGTAAATCAACCGCCTACCCAAGGTCACGCCAATAACTTCGCCTTGATGCCGCCGCCGTCACCGGCCCATCCTCGCGCATGAGCCAACCTGATCAATTGCGCGAACTTTTTCGCATGCAAAAATCCCTCAATGAACGCATCGGCGTGAACACCGATGGCATGACTGATGAGCAGAAAACTGAGTGGACCCTCAACTATTGCCGCGCGATGGGGCAGGAACTCGCCGAGCTCACCGATAGCGTGCCGTGGAAGTGGTGGGCTAAATACCAAAAGCTCGACGAGCAAAACGCGCGCGTGGAAGTGGTGGATCTCTTTCACTTTCTCATCAGCCTCGCGCAGGTTTTGGGGATGAGCGCGGATGATGTCTTCAATGCCTACGTGAAAAAGAACGAGGTCAATTTCCAGCGGCAAGACAGCGGCTACACCGAGAAGGACCACGACGACTCCAAACATATCTGATGGCAACCACCCCGCCACCGGAACATTTGCGCGATGAAGTCGAGAGCGTGCTCATCGGCGAAACCGAAATCGCCGCGCGCGTGCGCGAACTCGCCGCCGACATCGAGCGCGACTTCGCCGGCAAGGATTTGCTGGCCGTCGCGCTGCTCACCGGCACCGTGCCTTTTCTCGCCGACCTCATCCGCCACATCGCGCTGCCCATGCGGCTGGATTTCATGGGCGTCTCCAGCTACGGCAGCGGCATCGCGCCGGGCGAATTGGTCTTCACCAAGGAACTGCGCCTCGAAGCCCGCGGCCGCGATGTGCTACTCGTCGATGACATCCTCGACACCGGCAAGACGCTCCGCGCCGTCATTGATAAACTCAACGCGCTACAACCGAAGAGCCTCAAGACCTGCGTGTTGCTCGAAAAAAAATCCCGCCGCACCGAGGAAATCACCGCCGATTACGTCGGCTTCGAAGTGCCCGACGAATTCGTCATCGGCTACGGCCTCGACTACGCCGAGCGCTATCGGAACCTGCCGTTCATTGGCGTGTTGAAACCGGAAATTTACTCGTGAAAGTGACTGTCAAATTCTGGTCCTACTTTCGCGACTTTACCGAATGCAATGAAACTTCACTTGAAGTTGACGACGGCGCAACGCTTGGCGACTTGCACTCAGCCGTAATGGAGCAATTTCCCAAGCTCGCCGAAATGAATAACAGCACGCTCAAAGCCGTGGGCGTGGATTATCAAACGGACGATTTTGTGTTGAGCGACGGCGACGAAATTTCGCTGTTCCCTCCCGTGCAAGGCGGATGAAAACCCAACTTACCCTCAGCCCCGAACCCATCACCGAAGTGCCACCGGCAATCAGTGATGGCATGGGCGCGGTGGTGGTGTTCCACGGCGTGGTACGCGGCACGGAAGACGGGGAATCCATCGCGGCAATCCATTACGAAGCCAACGAGGCGATGGCGCGCCATCAGTTTGAATTAATTTTTACGGCCATCGAAAATCAATGGCCGGTGGAATCCATCCGCCTCGTGCATCGCGTGGGCGAGGTGGCGGTGAATGAGGCATCGCTGCGGGTGGAAGTCATCGCCCCCCACCGCGCCGAGGCCTTCGCGGCTTGCCAATTTTTGATCGATGAAATGAAGGCGAAAGTGCCGATTTGGAAACGGGCGGTTCGGTAGGGACACGCTGTGCGTGTCCACGGACGCGCGCAGCGCGTCCCTACCCAATTTCAATCCCCACAGGGCAATGATCCGAGCCCATCACGGCGGGCAAAATGAACGCCTTTTTCAATCGCGGGCGCAGGCTTTTTGAAATTAAAAAATAATCAATCCGCCAGCCGATGTTTCGGGCGCGGGCGTTTAGGCGATTGCTCCACCACGTGTAATGGCCGCTGCCGGTTTCGAATTCACGGAAGGTGTCGATGAAACCTGCGGCCACAAAGGCATCAAAGCCCGCGCGTTCTTCGGCGGTGAAACCGGCGTTTTTTTTGTTGGCCTTGAAATTTTTTAAATCGATTTCTTTGTGGGACACATTCAAGTCGCCACAGAAAATGATCGGCTTACGGCGTTCGAGTTTTTTCAGGTACGCGAGAAAGTCACGATCCCATTGCTGCCGATACGGCAAACGCGCGAGGCTCCGCTGGGCGTTGGGCACGTAAACATTTACCAAAAAGAAATCGTCGTGTTCGGTGGTCAGCACACGGCCTTCGTGGTCGTGCTCGGCAATGCCGATGCCGCGCGTGACTTTGATGGGCGGCGTTTTGGTGAAGGTCATCACGCCGGAATAACCTTTTTTCTCGGCGGGATTCCAGTGGGCTTCGTATGCCTTCGGCCAATCGGGCTCCACTTGTTCGGGCAGCGCGCGGCTTTCCTGCACGCAAAGGATGTCCGGCCGCGCTTTTTTTAACCAATCGGCGAAGCCTTTTTTCTGCACGGCGCGCAGGCCGTTAACGTTCCACGAGAGGATTTTCACTACACCTCTTTCACCACGCCCCAATGCACGTCGAGGCGTTTGGTGAGATAAATTTTCACGGCTTTCACCAGCGTCTTGGCTTCGCACTGTTGACCAGCGGCAACGATTTGTTTGAGGATCATTCCGGATTTAATGTGAAAACTTTCCTGCGCAATGACCGGCCCTTCGTCCAGTTGCATGCTCACAAAATGCGCGGTGACGCCGGCGATTTTCACGCCGTGCTCGTACGCCTGCCGATACGCTTGCGGGCCGGGAAAGCTCGGCAACAACGAAGGATGGATGTTGATGATTTTGTTTTTGTAACGCCACACAAAGTCCGGTGACAAAATTTTCATGAACCGCGCGAGCACCACAAAATCAATTTCATGCGTTTCCAAAACGCGCAGCGCTTTTTTCTCGGCGCGCTTGCGGTCGTTCCACGGGATGTGCACGTAGGGCAATTTGTGCTGATGCGCCAGCGATTTGAGGTCGGGCCGATTGCCCAGCATCACGACCGGTTCGGCTTGTTTGAGCTGGCCTTTGCGAAAGGCCGCGAGCAATGCCTCGGGACACGCCGCCTCGCGCGTGACCATCAGCGCCATCCGCTGCTTGCGCCCCGGCTCGGTGAGGCGCAGGCGCATTTCCATTCCCAATTCCTTGCCCAGCGCGTTGAGCCCGCGCTTGAGTGTGGCGGGTTTCAACTGCCCATCGTGCCACGAAGCTTGGATGGCCATGCTGAATTGGCCGCGCGTGACCGCCTCTTCCAATGCCTCGATGTTGGCCTTTTGTTGAAAAAGAAAATTCGTGACCCGCGCAATCACACCGGTCTTGTCCCGGCCAATAACAGTGATGGTGGCAAAGCGCTGCATGCTCGCGCGAGTAAGCCAGAGGATTGAGGCGGAGGCAATGTGATTTAGCTTTTTTGCCAATTCCTAGCCACTACCCGCTATGCACCGCTCACTAGTCACCTCAAAATTCCATACGCTCACGTACAATTGAGCTTGTTTGCGCCGCTTAAAATTGCCATAAAACCCGCCCATGAGCGCCGATTCTGCTTCCGGACCCAAACTGAAACTCACCCGCACCCAATGGCTGATTTGCTTCATCGCCACGCTGGGGTTTCTGTTCGATATTTATGAGCTGCTGATGCTGCCGCTGATCGGCAAGGATGCTCTGGGCGACTTGGCCGGCGTGCGGCCGGGCACGCCGGAGTTTACGCATTGGTTTCGGATCATCTTTTTTGTGCCGGCAATCTGCGGTGGCATCTTTGGTTTGCTCGGCGGTTATTTGACTGACCTTTTTGGACGACGGCGGGTGCTGACTTACAGCATTTTGCTTTATGCGGTGGCGGCGTTTTGCGCGGGCTTTTCCACCACGCCGTATCAGTTGCTCTTTTTTCGCTGCCTCGTGTTCATCGGCGTGTGCGTGGAGTTTGTGGCGGCGGTGGCGTGGTTGTCGGAATTGTTTCCCGACCGCGTGCAGCGCGAAAAAGTTTTGGGCTACACCCAAGCCTTCTCCTCGGTGGGCGGCCTCACGGTGGCCATCGTTTACGGCTACCTTTCGCAAATCGCCAGCACCGGCGGCGGGTTGCCGGTGATGCCCGATTGGTTTGCCGGTTTGCTTGGTCCCATATCTGACGGAAGCGACACCGCCGTGTGGCGATACACATTGATGAGCGGCTTGATCCCCGCCATCCCGCTGATTATCATCCGCCCCTTCCTGCCGGAATCGCCCCAGTGGCAAAAGAAAAAGGACGCCGGCCAACTCAAACGCCCAAGCTTGGCCGCGTTGTTTGCGCCGCAATTTAAACGGACGACTATAATAATAACCCTGCTCTTTGCCCTCGCTTACGGCGGCGCATTCGGCGCGCTGCAACACATGCGGCTCATCCTGCCCAAAGCGCCCGAAGTGGCAGCCGCCTCCACCGCGGCAAAAACCAAAGCCGTGGAAGCCGCCCAAGCCAAGAATTTGGACAAAAAGAAAACTGCCATCGCCGGCAAAAAAGCCTTCAAGGCCGCCGAGGGCGTGCACGTGGCGCACGTCACCAAAGTGCAGGAAGTCGGCGGACTCTTCGGGCGGGCGCTGATGGCGATGGTGATGGTGATCGTCGTGGCGCGCGGCACGGCAAATATTTTGCCCTTTGTGGGGTGGTCCGTGCTGGCTGTATTTCTCATCTACGAATCGCTGATGGGCTTTGGCCTGAAATTCGCCGATCCCAATGCCAGCGTCCTCACCGCCCATTTGATGTGCCTCGGCAAAGGCATTTTGTTCGGCGGCATACTCGGCATCCCCGTTTGGTGGCTCACCACGCGGCTCACGAATTATCTGAAAGACGCCCCGTGCCGATCCGT
>DQLO01000028.1 GCA_015660155.1 Verrucomicrobiota bacterium | reverse complement strand
CGGCTCGCACAGTTATAGGATTTCTCCTGATGCAAAATGGGCGGTACATACCTTTTCAAGTTTTGTCCTCCCGCCAGTCTCCAGCCTTATCAAGCTGCCTTCGCATGAAATGGTGCGTACATTGGAAAAGAATCAGGCGTTGCACGACAAACTGGCCAAGTTGAAGCGACCAAAGACAGAATTCTTCCGTGTGAAGATTGGGAAAGATGTGGAGGTAGATGCCTACACAGTGAGGCCGCCGGATTTGGATAAAACCAAAAAGTATCCATTGCTTATTTATGTGTATGGCGAGCCGGCAGGGCAAACGGTGGTGGATCGCTGGGGTGGATCAGGCGGGATGTGGCACTGGATGCTGGCCCAACAAGGATACGTGGTCATGAGTATCGATAATCGCGGTACGACCGCACCGCGCGGTAATGCATGGCGCAAAAGCATTTACAGACAGGTGGGCATCCTCGCGGCGAGAGATCAAGCAGCGGCTGTGCGGCAGGTGCTCAAAGACCAACCGTTCCTGGATGCGAATCGAGTAGGTGTGTGGGGCTGGAGCGGAGGCGGGTCGATGACGCTCAATGCGATGTTCAAATTTCCTGATTTGTATCACACCGGCATCTCCATTGCGCCGGTTCCAAACCAGCGCCTGTATGATACCATTTATCAGGAACGTTACATGAGTCTTCCAAAGGATAATGTTGAGGGATACAAGAATGGTTCGCCCATCACTTATGTCAAGCAACTCAAGGGGAAGCTGCTGCTGATCCACGGAACGGTGGATGACAATGTGCATTATCAGGGCATGGCCAAGCTCATTCACGAACTCGTCGCGCACAACAAGAAGTTCGAGATGATTGCCTATCCCAACCGCACCCACTCCATCCGCGAGGGCAAGGGCACCACGCTGCATTTGCGCACGGCGATGACGGATTTTTTACGGCGAGCGCTTCCGCCCGGGCCCCAGTAGCTTTTGGAACACCGCCGGGGCCAGCGCGGGCTGGTCAATCCATTTGCCGTAAAAGACGTGCTGCTTGTAGCGTTCCACGTCGCGGTCGGCTTCGGCCTGCCAAATTTGCGAGTGGCGCGGGGTGTTGTAGTAGGCGGGGTTGGGGTTGGCGTAGAAAGCGTTCTGGATGGCGACCAACGCCGCCTTGCGATTCGCCTCTGGGATTTGGGGATGATGAACAATGGCTTGGCGCAGCACTTTGAGGCTGGGTTGGTCGAAATGGAAAAAGGCCAGGCGCGAGGGGGTGCAGGAATACATCAACTCTCGCGGGGAAGCTTCAAGCACGGAGGAACGGGCGTGGTAATGCTCCAGTTCCTCCATCACGGCGGCGGTTTTGTAAATGCCGTTATCAACGCCGTCGTCAATCACGCGGATGACTTTGCGCGGTTGGCGGTAGGGGAAATGATGAATGTAAAGTTTGTCATGATACTTCAGGATCACCCCACGCCCGTCGGGGGTGCCCGTGGAGTGCGCGACAGCGGGCACGTAAATTCTTGCCCCGGAAAGAATTGTGCCATCCTTGAATTTGAGTTTCAGCCCATCGGCGGCATGAACAAACAGGCTAAGTGCGAAGAATGAAATTAAAAGGGAGGGTCGATTCATATACCAATGTAGCACATGCGCGCCCATTTCGCTAGACAATCACCGCACTGCTGCTAGTTTCGTCGCTCACCTTTTATGCCCATGAAAAATTATATTTTACGTCTGATTGCCCTGATTATTGTGCTGGTTTCCCCAGCCCAAGCCAAGAACCAACAGCCGAATATTTTATTTGTCTTCAGCGATGACCATGCGCCCCACGCAATAGGTGCCTACAATGGCTGGCTGAAATCGGTGGACCCAACGCCGAACATCGATCGACTGGCACGGGGAGGGATGTTGTTCGAGAAAAGTTTTTGCTCCAACTCCATCTGCGGCCCGAGCCGCGCCGTCATCATGACCGGCAAGCACAGCCACAAGAATGGCTTCATGAACAATGGTAATTCCTTCGACTGGACTCAGCAGATTTTTCCCAAGCTGCTGCAAAAGGCCGGTTATCAAACCGCCATCTACGGCAAGAGCCATCTCAAGGGGCGGCCGCAAGGGTTTGACGATTGGGCGGTGCTGCCGGGGCAGGGGCTTTATTATAATCCCGACATGATTTTCCCCAATGGCCGAAAGCGCATCAACGGCTACTGCACGGATGTGGTGACGGATCTCGCCGTCGAGTGGCTCACCAAAAAGCGGAAGGACGGGCAGCCCTTCATGATGATGGTGCAGCACAAGGCGCCGCATCGCAACTGGATGCCCGCGCTGCGTCATTTGCATTTGTACGACGACATCGATATCCCCGAACCCGCCACGCTCTTCGACCAGTGGGAAGACAACGCCCCGCCCGCGCGCCATCAGGAGCTGGAAATCGACCGGCACATGGATTTGAATTACGACCTCTTTGTCGACCTCACGCCCGATTACAACCAGCCCGCATCGCAAGAGCGCCAGGACCGCTCCGCGTGGCACAACATGAAGCGCATGTCTCCCGCGCAGTTAAAAAAATGGCGCGCCGCCTACGCCCCCAAGGACGCCGCGTTTCACAAAGCCAAGCTCTCCGGCAAGGCACTCGTGCGATGGAAATTTCAACGTTACGCGAAAAATTATTTGCGCTGTGTGAAAGGCGTCGACGAAAGCGTCGGCCGACTACGCGCGACACTCAAAGATCTGGGCCTCGCCGATAACACGATTGTCATTTACAGCTCCGATCAGGGTTTTTACATCGGCGACCACGGCTGGTACGACAAGCGCTGGATGTACGAGGAATCGCTGATGATGCCCTTTATCGTCAATTGGCCGGGCGTCACCAAGCCGGGCTCGCGCGACACGCACCTCATCCAAAACCTCGACTACGCCGAAACTTTTCTCGACATCGCCGGCGCGAAAATCCCAGCCGATATGCAGGGCTCCTCACTCGTCCCATTGCTCCGCGGGCAAAATCCAAAAGACTGGCGCACCAGTATTTATTATCACTACTACGAATACCCCAGCGTGCACATGATCCCCCGCCACTACGGCATCCGCACCGAGCGCTACAAGCTGATGCACTTTTATCAGTTTGGAAATGAATGGGAACTCTACGATCTGCAAAGCGACCCCGATGAGCTGCAAAATCTCTACGGCAAAAAAGGCACCGGCAAGCTCGCTGCCAATTTGAAAAAGCAACTGCGCGATCTGCAAAAACACTACGAAGACGACAGCGACATTTCAGAGAAGCCGATGGAGTGGCGGGACAAAGTTCGCCCGGGTACAGCCGAGAAGAATTAACGGCAGCGTATTATTTGCCCTTGCGCAATTCCAGCATCGTCTCGCCGAAGGCGCGACCAATTTTCGAAAACGTAATCGTGCTGCCGAGGTAATGGTAAGGCCGATCGGCGCCGATTTTTTTCCATGCCTCGAAGTTGTCGCGCCATGTCGGATAGGCATCGTCGGCTTTTTTGTCCCAGTAAACATCCGTGGGAATAGCCTTCACGTTGCCCTTGAATGCGGCGATGTCGTTCATTGACAATTGCGCGGCTTTCACGATAGCCATATTGCCTTGCGCTTCTTTGAACCCGTTCTGCCCCATGAGGCCGATGACGAAGGGGAGGTTGGGAGACTTCAAATCCTTGCGCACGTCGCGGATGAAGTTCGCCATGTTCGCCGCGTACTCGTCCTGAAATCCGTTGTACATATCGTTCCAGCCTTGGAACCACACAAAACCGGCCAGCTCGTAGCCGCGCCCATCGTATTCCGGAAAGCGCTGCTTGAATTCCTTCAGCGTCACTTCGATTTCCGTCATCATCAGCCGATAAAAATGGCCGTAGCTTCCCTCAACCTGTTTGCGATACTCGCCGGCCTTAGCTTTGCGGATGGCGTCGAGCGACGCGTTGCTCTTGGCCTCAATCTCCTTGCGCGTGATTTTCGGGTTATCCTTTTTCGCCTTGTTCCATTCGTTGCGAATCTGATTATTAAAATCGCGCTTGCACATATTCTCCACGAACTCCGCGATCTTTTCCTTCGACTGCAGCCCCGAACTCGGCGGCCGGAAATCGCGCGCAATGCTCTTGCCGCCCCACGCGGTTTTGATGATCAGCACCGGCTCGGCGTAGTGATTGCCCACCGTGTTGCCAAACTCCAGCTCCGGCCCAATGCGCCCCGGCGAGCCGTAGCCCACCGTCAGCTTGCCGCGCCGGTTCAGATAATTTATCCAAACATCATCGCGCTCAATGTACTTCCCGTCCTTGTGCAAGTGCGCAAAAAACGCCTTCGTCTCCGGCGCCTTGATTTGATGGTTCAGCAGCGGGTCAATCCCGCCCTTGCCCTCCATATTCGATTGACCGGCCAAGATAAAAACCTTCACCAGTTTCTTCTCCGCCAAAGCGGAAAAATTCAAAACGCAAACGAGGGTGAACAAGAGAATATGTTTCATAGAATTCATACTGTGCCCCAAGGCTACCGAACCCTCGCCCGCCCGCAAGCGAAAACGAAGCCACTGCAAACTCCGCGTAACATTGAACAGTCGCACATCGAGGCAGGGCCGTTTCTCCAAAGGCGCGGCCCCATATTAGCCTAGAGCAACGCCCTAGGAACACGCCCGCAAAAAAGTGAAGCCCTGAAGGGGCGGCACATCCTCGTCATCAACCCCTTTCTCCCGACATCCACTCACGCATTCAGACGTTGAACCTGAATCATTTTTTCGGCAGAATAATGCCCGTTATGAACGCACAAGACGAAACGGAAGCCTTTCGCGAACAATGCCGTCGGCAAATGGATCGCTCGCTGGAGGATCGGATGAAGTACGGCTCAATCGGTCTCCGGATTTGAATCTCCGCTAATTGGATTTATGAAATTTTTCTGTCCCTTATTTTTGCTGCTGTGTGCCGCCAGTGCCGCCACGTTGCCGGAGGCGGTGGACACCGCGATGCGGGAGGAGATGAAGCAACAAGAACTCGTGGGCCTCGCGGTGGGCGTGATTCAAAACGGGCGCATTGAATATCTGAAAGGCTACGGCTGGGCGGATCGCGAAAAACAAACGCCGGTGACGCGGCGGACGCTGTTTCGTTGGGCGTCCATTTCCAAAAGCCTCACGGGGGTGACGGCGTTGCAACTTTGGGAAAAGGGGAAACTGGATTTGGAAGCGGACGTGCTCCGATATGTGCCGGAGTTTCCAGCGAAGCCCGCGCCCATCCGTATTCGCCATTTGCTGTGTCACCAAGGCGGCATCGTCCATTACTCGAACGGGCCAGTGGTGGTGACGGTTCGTGCGTACGAAAAACCCAACCCATTTGAAAATGTATTGCTGGCGCTGGACACGTTCAAGCATTCGCCGTTGGTAAATGCGCCGGGGGAAAAGTACGCGTACACCACGCACGGCTTCATCCTGCTCAGCGCGGTGGTGGAGCGCGCGGGGCGGCAGAAGTTTGCGCATCAAGTGCGCGACCGCATCGCCAAGCCGCTCGGGATGACCACGCTGCAGCCGGATTACCAGTGGGTACGCATTCCCAATCGCGCCGTGGGCTATCGCAAACAGGACGGCAAAGTGGTGGTGTCCACCGACACCGACGTGAGCTGGAAACTCGGCGGGGGCGGGTTTATTTCGAACATCGACGACCTCGCCAAGTTTGCCGCCGGTCTGATGAACCATCGCCTCGTCGAGCCCACCACGCGCGCGAAAATGTGGACCCAACAAAAAACCAATGATGGCCAAATCACCACGTACGGTCTCGGCTTCAGTTTCAAAAAATATCACGAGGGCGAAGTACACAAGTGGAAAGCCGATGGCAAAGGCGTGCTCCTCGTCGGCCACAGCGGCGCGCAGGAAAAAACCCGCACGTACATGATTCTCTGGCCCGTGAAAAAAATGGCCGTGGTGGTGATGACCAATTCCCAGCACGCCAACATCGGTAAAGTCACCGGCCGGCTGCTCTCGATCCTCTGGCCACCGGAGCCGTTACGCTAAAATATCTTTAATCACCACTCCGTGCACGTCGGTGAGGCGCATGTCGCGACTGCTGAAGCGGAGGGTTAGTTTTTTGTGATTCATGCCGAGGAGATGCAGCATGGTGGCGTGGAGGTCGTGGATTTCGAGTTTCTTGTCGATGGCTTTGTAGCCGTAATCGTCAGTAGCACCGTAAGTCATGCCGCCTTTTACACCGCCGCCGGCCATCCATAGGCTGAAGCCGTAAGGATTGTGGTCGCGGCCGTTGTTGCCTTGGGCGAAGGGGGTGCGGCCGAACTCGCCCATCCACACGACGAGCGTGGTGTCGAGCAGCCCGCGGTTTTCGAGATCCTGCAGCAGCGCGCCGATGCCTTGGTCGACTGACTTGGCGTTCTTAGTGTGGCCGTCCTTGAGGCCGCCGTGTTGATCCCAGCGATCGCCGTTGCCGCCGGGGCAGGTGAGCTCAATGAACCGCACACCGCGCTCGACCAGCCGCCGGGCGACGAGGCAGTTGCGGCCGAAGGTGGCGGTGTTTTTGAAACTGGCATCGAGGCCGTAAAGTTTTTTGGTGGCGTCAGTTTCGCCCTTGAGGTCTGTCAACTCCGGCACGGCGCTTTGCATTCGAAAGGCCAGCTCGTG
>DQLO01000221.1 GCA_015660155.1 Verrucomicrobiota bacterium | reverse complement strand
TCGGTGTTGTGCGTCACCTCGCGCGGCAGATTGATGAAGCGCGGAAACTGCGCGTCAATCTGCCAACCGGTGAGCGGCCAATGCTCCACCTCGACGCCCTCGTGAATGCAGTTGACGCCCAAAAAATAACTGCCGCTGGAAGCATCCGGCTCGATGGCAAACTCGCCGCCCGCGTGCGGGAATGCCTCGATGAGTTCGCGCGTCATATTAAGGTACGGCGCTTCGTCGACGTTATCGCCCACGATGTCGACAATCCAAGTGCCCGCGCGCGCCGACAGCAACAGCGCGCTGGCAAACTGCGAACTGTGTTGGAGGCTCACCGTGCAGGCGATTTCGCGCGGGCCGGTTCCGTGAAAAACCGCCGGCAACAAATCGCCACCGTTGCCTTGCGAATCAATGCGATACTTCATCCGGCGCAGTGAATGAAATAATTCGCCCTGCGGCCGCACGTGCATTCGGTCCACGCCGCTCAAACGCACCGCGCCATTGGCAAGACAAACGAACGCGCCCAAAAACCGCGCCGCCGTGCCGGCATTGCCCACGTGAATTTCCAGCGGCACCTCCTCCGTGCCTGCATTGGGCACGCGCCCGCCGAGGCCCTGCACGGTGAGATGGCGATTGCACGGCTCGGCGGCATCCTCCGCCACCGCAATCGCAAAGCCCAGTAGCCGCAGCGCGTCCACCATAATTTGAGTGTCCTCGCTCCACAACGCACCCGTGAGCCGTACCTCGCCATCCGCAAGCGCCGCGAGAATCAGCGCGCGATTGGTGATGCTCTTGGAGCCCGGCACCGTCACGTCCGCCGTCACGGGGCCGGTCATTGGCACAATTTCGATGAGGTCGGGCAGCGGCATTACAAATCCTCCCTTCCGGCCAGCCAATCGTCGCGCGCGGATTGGCCTTCGGCAAAAAATTTCTCCAACGCCGCCGCGTCCTTTTCCGACAACGCGGTTTTCAACCGGCCAATCTCCGATTGCAAATCCTCCAATGCGGCGGCGATGGCCTCGGCGTTGTCCAGCGCGATGTCGCGCCACATCCCGGCCTCGCCGGAGGCCAACCGCGTGGTGTCGCGAAAACCCGTGCCGAGAAAATCCGGTTCGCCCGCGCGCGGTGAAGCCAGCACCGCGTTCACCAACGCGCTGGCTAGCACGTGCGGCAAATGACTCGTGCGGGCCACGATCGAATCGTGGTCGGCGGCGGTGAGATTCACCACGCGACTGCCGAGTGCAGTCCAAAATTTCGAAATGGTTTCAACTGTCGTCGCATCGCTGGCCTCGGTCGGCGTCACCGCGCACACCGCGCCCGCAAACAAATCCGCGCGCGCAAACGCCACGCCGGCCTTTTCTGAGCCGCACAACGGATGACTCCCCACAAACTGCGGCAGCACCGGCTCCACCGCCGCCACCACGCTGGCCTTCACGCTGCCGACGTCGGTGACGATGGCGTCCGCCGCCAAGTGCGGTTTCAACGCCGCCGCCAATTCGCCCATCCGCCCCACGGGCGTACAAAGAATCACCAAGTCCGCGCCGTCCACTGCCTCGGCGATGTCCAGCGTGGCCTCATCCACCACGCCTGCCGCGAGGCATTCGGCGATGCTTTCCTTGCGCCGCACCAGCCCGCACACGCGCGCCGCCAAGCCGCGCTGCTTCGCCGCCAAGCCCACCGAGCCGCCGAGCAAGCCTACGCCGATGAGGGTTATTTTTTGAAAATGCACTGACGGGATAATGAGGGGGGAAGGATCAATTATCAATTTTCAATTTTCAAGGAAGGTTCAAATTTCAATGATCAATTGAAACTTGAGCATTGATAATTCATTGAGCCTTGAAAATTGATAATTGAGAATTCCCCTCCTCCACCCGCGCGAGAATCACTTCCGCCAATCCAGCCTTGCTGCCGATGGCCTCGGTGTACCATACCAGTTTCCCTTTGCGCTCGGTGGGGTTGCGCCAAGTGGGTTGGCCGGCGGCGAGGCGTTTTTTTACGCGCGCCTCGGGTTCGCCCAACAGCACGGGGATGTCTTCCACCGTGTGCAAACCGTCGGCGATGAAGAAGGGAACCATCACGATATGCGGCGCTTCGGTGGCGGTGAAGCAGTCGGCGATGAACGGCGCTTCCTCCATAAACACCGGCTGCACGTCGGCGTATTCGCCGAGCGCGGCGATGGCCTCCACTTGGGCCTCGATGGCTTTGCGGGAGTTGGCGTTTTTCTCGGTGCCGTGGCCGGCGATGAAAAGGGCGGTCTCGCTGGGCTTGGGCGCGCGGGGGAAAGGATGTTTGGCGACCACTTCCCGCGCGCGGGCGAGGAGCACATCGGTCATGCTCGGGTGGGTGCCGATGGGGTGACAGTATATAATAGTGCGCCCGTCGCGTTGCTGGATGCGTTCGTAGCTTTCCGCGCCCGCTTCGAGCAATCCGAGGCGGTGGGGGATGGTCTGCTCGGTGAAATGGCCTTCGCTGATGGTGACGGGGACTACAAAAATTCGTTGGGCGGAAACGAGCTTGGGCACGTCATCGATTTTGGGTTGCTCCAAATTGAAGGCGCAGGCGACTTCGGCGAAAATGTTGCGCGCGCGCAATTCGTCGGCGAGGCGGCGCGTGGGCGCGCTGGATTGCGCGTTCACGGTGCTGCCATGCGCGATCAACACGAGCGCGTCATTTGAAAAATCATCAGCCATCGGCGCGGGCAGTGTCGCGCGGGAGGCTCAAGAGGCAAAGGCTTTTTGATAGAGCCCCGTGAAATCAGCCGCCGTGATGTCGCGCGGATTGAAGCTGGCGGTCCATTGGGCGGCGGCTTCCTCGGAAAGGGTGTCCAGCCGCGCGGCGTCCACGCCGAAGGCGGTGAGGTCGCGCG
>DQLO01000247.1 GCA_015660155.1 Verrucomicrobiota bacterium | reverse complement strand
AGTTGCGGGTTTCTGTGAAAAATGGACTTATTTCACACAAATTCGACGTGGTCGGACCACTCGTTAAGGCGAGTATTAGGGGTGATTTTAAACTGGCCAATAATTGGGGCAAATCGGTCATGAACGAACCACTCACCATCTGGTTGGAACCCGATATAGCAAACAAATACAGCCCGACTGCGATTGTTTTCCCAAAGAAAAAATTTGTGCAAATCCCCCATTGTCTTTCGATCACAGGCCCGTTGAATGATTTGACTTTTAAGGAAAACAAAGTCGGTTCGGGACTGATGCTGAGTGGGCAACTGACGGGTTTGCCGGGTGAATTAATCGGTATACTGCCCATCCCGCTGCTCAATAAGGAAGAGGATATGGTCGTGAATCCATTGGGCCTTCTGAGGTGGCTCATTCCCGGCGGGGACGAGGATTGATTGCCCACCCTCCTTTTTGGTACACTCCGCGCGGATGCAACCGGTTCTTGATTACCTCAAAGCCCATCGCGGACGCTTTGAAGAGGATCTGTGCGAATACCTTCGCTTGCCCATCGTTTCCTCCCAAAGCAAACACGCCAAGGATGTCCGTGCCACGGCGGATTGGGTGGGGAACCATTGCCGCGCCATCGGTCTCACGGCGCGGAAGCACGCCACGGATTTTCATCCCATCGTCACCGCCACCACGCCCAAGAGGCCGGGCAAGCGCCCGCATTTTTTGGTGTATGGCCATTACGATGTGCAGCCGCCGGAGCCTTTGCACGAATGGAACTCGCCGCCCTTCGAGCCGACCATCCGCAATGGCGCGGTGTACGCGCGCGGGGCCACGGATAATAAAGGCCAACATTTTGCGCACCTCAAAGCGGTGGAGGCGTTTTTGAAAACCGGCGCCGAGCTGCCGTGCGACCTTACGTTTGTGATCGAAGGCGAGGAAGAAGTGGGCAGCGAAAGTTTGATGAAGTTTCTCCGCCAGAAAAAACGCGAACTAAAATGCGATGCCGTCGTGGTATCGGACACCGGAATGCCGTCCAAAAAACATCCTGCGCTTACGTACGCCTTGCGCGGTGTGGCGGCGATGGAGGTCACCGTGCGCGGGCCCAAGGCGGATTTGCATTCGGGCATTTATGGCGGCAGCGTGCAAAATCCCGCGATGGCGCTGAGCCGGATGCTGGCGGCGTTGCGCGACAAAAAAGGCCGCATCGCCGTGCCCGGTTTTTACGACAAAGTGCAAAAACTTTCCGCCCATGAACGGAAGCAATTCAAGCGCCTTCCGTACAGCGAGGCGGCTTACAAAAAACTGCTCGGTGTGAACGGCCTCTTTGGCGAGGCGGGATTCACCGCCATCGAACAGCGCAGCGCGCGGCCCACGCTGGAAATCAACGGGCTCACCAGCGGTTACCAAGGGGAGGGCAGCAAAACCATTGTGCCGGCTTGGGCGCGGGTAAAGATTACCTGCCGCATCGTGCCTAACCAGCAGCCGCGCGAAATTTTGCGGCTACTCAAGAAGCAATTGAAAAAACTCTGCCCGCCGGGCGTGCGATTGGAAATCGAGGAAGGCCACGGCGCGGAGCCTTATCTCGTGTCGCCCACCGGCCCGCAGGCGCGGGCGGCGCTGGGCGCGTTACGCGAAGCGTTTGGGCATGAGCCGGTGATCCTTCGCGAGGGGGGATCCATCCCGATCATCACGGAATTCAAGAAAGTGCTCGGCGCGGATTCGCTGCTGCTTGGGCTGGCGCTGCCGGATGACAACCTTCATTCGCCCAACGAAAAATTTGACCTCACCTGTTTCCACAACGGCGCGGCCATGAGCGCCCGTCTTTGGCCGGCCTTGGCCGCCGCATCATCGTGAACCAACAAAAAAAAACCTCCAGCGAGGCCGAATCCGGGGAATTGTCCGCCGGACTGCGGCGATTTTTATACTTCACCGCCACCATCACGGGCGCGGTGATTCTCATTGTGGAAATCCTTGGCGCGAAAATGCTCTCGCCCTTTCTCGGCACTTCACATTTTGTGTGGACGGCGCAAATCGCGGTCACGCTTGTCGCACTTTCCGCGGGCTATTTTGTGGGTGGCTGGGTGGTGGACCGTTCTCCGCGTTTGAATTTTCTTTATTTTTCCATTCTGGGCGCCGCCGTGTACCTCGCGGCGACGGTGCCGATGGTGCGGCCGATTTGTTTCAAACTAATGAAACTCCCGCTTGAATGGGCGTCACTTTTTGCATCGGCATTTCTGTTCCTCATCCCGCTGGCGTTGCTGGCGATGACCGGCCCTTTCCTCGTGCGCGTGCTCACGCAGGATGTTGAAAAAGTGGGCGGCAACATGGGCCGCCTCACCGCCATCAGCACCCTCGGCAGCGTGGCGGGCGCGGTGCTGATTGGCTACGTGCTTATCCCGCATTTTCCAAATTCCGTGACCATGCTGATCACTGCGGGCGTCTTGGTTGCGTTGGCGGCGGTTTACTTTATGGTGTGGGGGCGCAACGAGTCGGCGGTCACCGGACTAGTGGTGGCGGGGCTGCTCGTGGCCGGGCTCGGCCACAGCGGTTTGCGCGGGCAATTTTCCGACACGATGAAATACGGCGGGCTTACCTGGAAAGTGCTTTATCGCGCCAACTCGAATTACGGCGAGTTGCTTGTCATCGAGTATCGTGAAGGGGAGAATGTAGAGCGCAGATACCTCAACGATCAACTCATCCAAAACACGTACGACCCCGGCACCGGCCAGAGCCGCGCGCTTTTTTCCGGCGCGTTGCGCTGGTTGGCCCACGCGTACACTCCCCGGCTGGATAGCGCGCTCTGCATCGGTATGGGCGTGGGCATTGTGCCAATGCAACTGGCGGCCGATGGCGTGGCGGTGGATGTCGCGGAAATCAACGGCGCAGTGGTGCCGCTGGCTGAGAAACATTTTGGTTTTGATTCCAGCAAGGTCAACGTGGTTGTCTCCGATGGTCGGCAGTTTCTCAATCAATCGGACAAGCAATACGACGCCATTATTTTGGATGCCTTCCTCGGGGATTCCACTCCCAGCCATTTGATGACGCAGGAAGCCTTCACCTCCATCCGCGAGCATCTTTCGCCCACGGGCGTGCTGGTGATCAACTGTTTTGGCGAGTCCACGGATCAACGCCAGTTCTTTGCCTCTTCGCTGGACAAAACCCTGCGCTCGGTTTTTGTCGGCAAACACAGGGTCACTGTTCACGCGTCGGGACAGGGCAATGTGTTTTTTGTGGCCACGCGCGCGGACAAACTTGTGAAGCATCGCCCGCCCGCCGCCCCCAGCGCCGAGGCCCGCGAGCGGATGGCGGCTTTGGTGGAGGATGCCGCCATTCGGACGGAGTGGTACACTTGGTGGCAACAGGCGAATGGCACGGGGCCGTTTTTTTCCGAACATTCACAAATGCAGGAAGAGCTCGGATTGGCGTGGAAAAAGGAGCGTGCGTACGACCCCAAAGCGGGGAGCATTCTGCTGGATGATTTCAATCCGGTGGAATTTTTCGACGCCCACAACCGCGAGGCCAACCGGCGTGGGTTGATGAATTTCCTGCAATCCACCGATGGCTGACGGCGAAACTAAAACGCCCGCTGTGGGGTTGCCGCTGTTCGCGGTCACCATTTTCTGGGGCGCGTTTTTGTTGTTCCTCGTCCAGCCGCTCATCGGCAAATACATCCTCCCGTGGTTCGGCGGCACGCCCGGCGTGTGGACGACCTGCCTTTTATTTTTCCAATGCCACCTGCTCGGCGGCTATGCTTACGCGCATTGTCTCAACCACTTTT
>DQLO01000391.1 GCA_015660155.1 Verrucomicrobiota bacterium | reverse complement strand
GTTGCCTGGAAGATGGAACGAAATTTCAAGACACCCCGTGAGGGCGACCACAGCTATGCCACGCCGATTGTCACTACACAAAACGGCCGCGAAGCCATCCTCGTGTGGGGTGCCGAACGCTTCACCGCGCACGATGCGGCCAATGGAAACATCCTTTGGTCGTGTGCCGGATTTAATCCCGCCTCAAAGAACAACTGGGTTGTGGTTTCCTCCTTTGTGATTATTGATGACAAGGCGGTGATCCCTTACGGCCGCGGGGCGCGCTTGGCGGGTATCGAACTTGATGGCAAAGGTGACGTCACTCGAACCCACCGCAAGTGGACCCTTGAAGGCAAGGGCACCTTCGTTCCCTCGCCCGCTGCCCATGGCGGCAAGGTGTATCTGGTCCGTGATCGCGGCGAGGTGTTGTGTGTGAATCCAAAGGATGGGACTATTGTTTGGCAAAACGCTTTCCCGAAGAATCGGGCTAGCTACTATTCCTCGCCCACCATTGCTGATGGTAAAATATATTCTGCTCGCGAGGACGGGATGCTCTTCGTTGCCAGCATCAAGAATGGTTTCAAGCTGCTCACTGAAAACGACATGGGCGAACGCATCATCGCTAGCCCCGTGCCGGTGAACAGCTCACTCTTGATCCGTGGAGAGAAACATCTCTTTTGCTTCCGACAAAAAATTCAGTAACTAATTAGGAAAAGAAAGTGCATCATGAAAAACACTGAAATCAAGAAGCTGTTGCTCAGCGTGCTGGCCGCCGGCTTGTGGGTTGCGTGCACGGAATCGGGTTCGCCCGTTGCCGGAGCAGAGGAGGGCATTATGTTTAAAATCGCCGATCAAGAAGTGGAAGCCGCCTGCGGCCAGTGCAAACTGGGCTTGGAAGGCAGCGGCTGCGACCTTGCGGTTCGGATTGATGGCAAATCCTATTTTGTCGATGGCACCAAGATTGATGAACACGGGGACGCCCATGCGCACGACGGTTTTTGCAAGGCCATCCGCAGCGCCAAGGTTTCCGGCAAGGTTGAAAACGGTCGGTTTGTCGTGACATCCTTCGAGTTGCTGCCGGTCGAAAAATAGGCGCGATGTGCTTAAGCAGGTTCGTGGCTACCCAACGGAAGCCACGCCGATTGGGATTTACATTGGGTTTTGAAGGTGCTACAGTCGCCGCTTGGACCCCGATATCATCTTATCTTTAGTTCGCAAAATTGCGAAAAACCCCAAGGGAACGCTTGAAAAAGCTGACTTTGAAAAAGTGTTTGATGCCACTTTTTCCGGAAAAAGCATCTTCAACATCAAGCCCTTGGTCAAGCTTCCCTCGGTCAGCAACCTCTCGTTAATGGATAACGAGATTGCGGATTTGAAGCCCTTGACCGTCTTGAAAAATCTGGTGCAGTTGCAATTACAGGGCAACCAAATTAGCAAACTCAAGCCGGTGTCCGATTTGCTTTTGCTCGAGCAGCTCAACCTCAGCCGCAACCAAATCAGCAATCTTGCCCCCTTGAAAAAGCTGGTAAACCTCGAACGGCTGAACCTGATCAATAACAAGATTTCCAACATTTCGGTGCTGTCCAACTTCCCCAAGCTCACTTGGCTCGGCCTGAACTTCAACGACATCTCCAAGCTCAAGCCCCTGTACGGCCTGAAAAAACTGGAAGTCCTGATGATCAAAGGCAACACCAACCTCCGCAACGCGGAGATCATGGATCTCGAAGATCAGCTGCCCAACTGCATCATCGAGTACTAAAGAGCGGAGGGTCGTTCTTACAGCCCCTTCAGCAACTTCCGATGACCGGCGGTGAAGGGCAGCTTCCGCAATTCATTCAACGTACACCAATGCCCTTGGGCGCGACGGCTCCGGATTGAGTACGCGTTCAGTTCGATTCGATAACGCGTAATCGTGTGGCGCGCGGTCGCGATTGGACGGGCGTTTTTTGGGACGGAAAATCTTGCGCCATGTTCGCTGTTCGGAAATTCCCAGAAGCCCGCATTCACCGCGCCTTCGGGCCGTTGCTGCACGAGGTAGCGCGCGCCGCGCGTGATGAGGTACACTTCAATCAATTTTTCTTCGTACTCGATTGCGCGGCTCTTGGCGGGGATGGCATCGATGGCGTTCTCGCGCCGCGCCGCGCACGCGCGGGCCACGGGACACACCGCGCAATCCGGCTTGCGCGGATGGCAGACAGTGGCGCCCAGCTCCATCAACGATTGATTCAGCGCGGAACAATCGTCCGCTGCGATAACTAGAGTTTCGGCTAATTGCCATAAATTTTCTTGAGTGGCCTTGTCCTTTGGATTTTCTGGAATGCCAAAAATCCGCGTGAGGATGCGCGTCACATTGCCATCCACAATCGGCTCCGCCCGGCCAAAGGCGATGCTGCCAATCGCGCCGGCGGTGTAGCGCCCAATGCCCGGCAAGGCGCGGATGGCCTCGAGGTCTTTTGGCAAACAACCGCTGTGTTCGGCGACGATTTGCTGCGCGGCGGCTTGAAGATTCCGCGCGCGGGAATAGTAGCCGAGACCTTCCCAGAGTTTGAGCACGCGTTCGGGCTTGGCGCGCGCGAGTTTTTCGATCGTCGGCAACGCGCGCATCCAGCGTTTCCAATACGGGATCACTGTCGCCACCTGCGTTTGCTGCAGCATAATTTCCGAAACCCAAATGGCGTAAGGATCGCGCGTGCGCCGCCACGGCAAGTCCCGCGCATTCGCGCCAAACCAATCCAACAAACGCGGAACGAGGCGGCGGGCTTTGCGATGATGCAACACGCGGCAACCGTGGCGGGAAACCGAATGCGGGCCAAGTTCATTTGGCGCGCGTTTTGCATTTGCGTCGGGCCTTGGCTGGTGTACACACGGGCATGCAATTGATTTCTAGATTGTCGTTATTGGTCTGCCTTGCTCTTTGCCTGAATGCAAAGTCGGCGGAGAAATGGGTTTCGTTGTTCAACGGGAAAAATCTCGAGGGCTGGACGGTGAAAATCAAGGGGCAGCCGTTGGGGGAAAATTTCAAGAATACCTTCCGCGTTGAGGATGGCGTGATGAAAGTGGGCTACGAGGGCTACGGGGATTTCGACCGGCAGTTCGGCCACATTTTTTACAAGGATTCCTTTTCGCATTATCGCATCCGCGTGGAGCACCGGTTTGTGGGCAAGCAAATCAAAGGCGGCCCGGGCTGGGCTTGGCGCAATAGCGGTATCATGTTGCATTGCCAGCCTCCGAAATCGATGGGGTTGAATCAGGATTTTCCGGTGTCCATTGAGGTGCAACTGCTGGGTGGCCCGGAAAAGGGAAAGCGCACGACGGCGAATCTTTGCACGCCGGGCACGAATGTGGAGATGGATGGCAAGCTGCAAACGCGGCATTGTTTCAGCAGCAAATCCAAAACGTATCCCGGCGATCAATGGGTGACGGTGGAAGTGGAAGTGCGCGGCGGCGAGGTGATTAAACATTTCGTGAACGGCAAGGAAGTGATGGCGTACACGAAGCCGCAATACGATCCGCGCGATGCGGATGCGAAGAAACTCATCAAGGGCGATGCGTTGAGCTTGAAAGCGGGTTACATTTCGTTGCAGTCGGAAAGTCATCCGGTGGAGTTTCGCAAAGTGGAGCTGATGGTGCTGGAGAAGTGATGGCGGAGAAGGCGTTAACTTCGTACACTTGCAAACTGGACGACGAACAGGCGGCGCAGCTCGAAGCGTATTTGGTGGAACGCGATTACGAAATGCGCGCGGTGCCGCACACGCGCTTCGCGGGGCATCGCAATAAGTTAAACGTCAATTTCTATAACAGCGGCAAGCTGTTGATTCAGGGCAAAGGCACGCGCGAGTTTGTGGAGTTTGTGCTGGAGCCGGAAATTCTCAAGGAAACGCGGCTGGGTTATGAGGCGGAGATCAATCCGGATTTCATTCGGCCGCGATTGGGCGTGGATGAATCGGGCAAGGGAGATTTTTTTGGGCCGCTCGTCATCGCCGCGGTTTATGTCAACGAATCCGTGGTGCGGCATTGGCAGGAAAAAGGCATCAAAGATTCCAAGCGCGTTACCAGCGACAAACGGATTGGCGAACTGGCGAAAATAATTCGAGCCACGCCGGGATGCATTTGGACCGTGGTGCCGATTGGCCCGGAGACGTACAATCGGATGCACAAAAAAATGCGGACGGTGAACCAAATGCTCGCTTGGGGCCACGCGCGGGTGATTGAAAATTTGCTGGAACGCGGCGCCGAAATGGATCCGCCACCGGAACGGGCGATTAGCGATCAGTTCGCGCGCAGCAAATCCACGGTGGCCAATGCGTTGATGGAATTGGGGCGCGGACTGGAACTTGTTCAACGGCACAAGGCGGAGGAAGACTTGGCGGTGGCCGGAGCCTCGATTTTGGCGCGGGACGTGTTTGTGCAAAAAATCGCTGAATTGAGCGAAAAAGTGGGCAAAACGCTGCCAAAAGGCGGTGGTGCGCCGGTGGATGTGGCGGCGAAAAAGTTGGTTGCAGAGCAGGGCGAGGCGATTTTGGGGGAGGTGGCGAAGGTGCATTTTCGCAATGCGGCGCGAGCGTTGGGGTTGCCGGAGCCGCCTCGGTGAATAAATTTTTCGTTTTTTGTGAAAAAAACGTTGACTCGCAGCCTTGAATCGCTAGTTTCCCTCACCCGCCGACGGCCCCAATGGGTGTGTTTTGAATGTGTTTGGCGGCAGAAAACGAGATGTAAACGAAGGAAGCCTAGCCACTTTTCCGAGAAAATTGGGGAGTGTGGTATGGGGTTTTTTCGTTTGTTGAATAGAGAATTGTTAGCGACTTAATTAGTGAATTAAGAGTGACCG
>DQLO01000189.1 GCA_015660155.1 Verrucomicrobiota bacterium | reverse complement strand
GTCACCGCGATGCGCATGGCCCCTTCACGCCGTTGCACCAATTGCCCGTGCCAAATTGCCGCGTGCGGTTGGTTGGCCCCCGCCTCGCCATTCGGCACGGACCACGCCAACCTAGCAGCCGGTTTATTGAGCTTCGGCGTACCTGTGCGGCCGAGTTGCGATACTTGTGCCCAGGTTGTGTAACTCGTGTAGTCGCCCGCGAAAATGCGCTGCTGCATCGCGCCGGTTTTTTCCGAAACCGGCTGAGCGCCGGGCAAAGGCGGATGCGCAGCAATCGTAAACCAAAACACCCCGTCATGACTCCCCAACAACCGCCCGCGCACCGGAGCGTTCTCGGATAGGTGGGGAGTGTTCACGCGCACGCGGCTCACGGTGTGCAGTTGTTTCATATCCACCGTCAGCAACTTGGGCGTGAGACCGTCCGGCTCGCTTTGCCAAAACGTTTCGCGGCTGTGGTCGATGGCCATCAGGGGATTGTGGCCGATGGCACTATCCGTCGCCGCCGCGCCCGCGGGCAGTTCGGCGGTGGGGATGGCCGCGCGAAACTCGCCTGTGTGTGGACCGGTCTCCACCAAATCTACCTGTACCTGATCGCCGCTGTCCGCGCGCAACGTCACCGTAAGCTTGTCGAGCAAATCACCGAGATCGCGATCGCGATCTTTGATGCGCAAGAAAATGCGGTTGCCGGGTTTCACTTCTTGGGTCGGCCGCCCCTGCGAAACGCGGCGGTCGGCGGTGGCTTCCATTTGTTCACGCTCCAGTTGTTGTGTGAGCGTTTCCTCCTTCGCATCGACAATTTCGCTGCTCGCCACAGAAAACTCGCCATCGGCCGCCACACGAATTTCCACATCGCTCAAGGGCACCGTGCGAAACTGCGCCTTAAATTCCGGTGGATAATCACTCGCTATCACGTCATTCCCGGTCAGCTGCAGCACGCCATCCCCCTGTGCCACGGTTCCGAGGGCAGTATCCACTTCGCCGCGAAACAGCCCTTTGCCCGCGCCGGCGGTGCTGCGCAGATACACCAATTCCTTATCTCCACCGGGATGCGTGGTCACCACCACTGGGATGCGGTTTTTCCCGCGACTCACGCCCAGATCACGATCGTGCACCACAATGGACAACGCCGTGCCGGGCACGTGCAGCCGTTTGCTTCGATGCCCCAACCGACCGACCGTACGGAGCAAATTGAGCTGCTGCAAATAACGCTGCTCGAGCCCATATATTTCCGACAAACTAAACAGTGTGCGATTGGCCAGCTCCACATCCGGCACCCGTTCGAGGATGTGCTGAAACTTCTCGCGCGCCGCATCATGCTGTTCCTGCCGAAACGCCAGCAACCCCGTGAGGAATTCCGCGCGGATGGACACGGTTTGGTTCGGATTATCCTCCAGCGCTTTAAACGTCTGCGCCGCCTTATCATAAATCTTTTGCGCCATGAACGATTCGCCAATGCCGAACTTGGCCTCGATGGCGTGCGGCGTGCCGGCGTAGCGATTGGTCACGGTGGAATACTCCGCGCGCGCCACATCGTAGCGCTGGCCCTTGTAGTAACTTTTGGCCAGCAACAACTGTAGCCGCGCCTTGGCGTCTTCGCTTTGCTGTTTGCTTTCCGGCTTATCCGGATCCGTAAACTTGATAAGCCAACCCCGCAAAAAATCCTCCACCACCGCCAACCGATCTTCATCGCCGCCAGTCATCAGGTGATTGCACACAAACTCCATCAAATCCGGCGGCAAATCATTGCGATGCGCGGCAAACAACACTGCGTTTTCCTGATATAATTCCAGCGCCTTTTCGCGATCACCCAACCGCAAGTACAGCGCGGCCGTCAACAGCGGTGCCATCGGGCTGTTCTCGTCGATGGTGAGCCCCACCGCGCCCATCCGCGAATGCGCGCGCAGCACCGCGCCGCGGCCCTCGTCCTTGGCGGTCTTGGGCACGTTGGTCAGGTGCGCCAGCGCGCCGGTCAACAGCGTGGCGCTTTCCACGTAGCGCTCCTGTTCAAATGCCTTTTGCGCGTAACTACGAAGGGTGTTCCAACGGCTGTGATCGTTGTGGGTGTCGCGTGTCACGCGCAGCAGCCGCAGCAGTCGCGCCACCGGCGGCTCTTGGTCCGCGCCCCCGGCCAACAAATGGTCACACGTGGCCCACGCAGAATAATCGCGCGCGCGCAAATCGCGTACGGCGATGTACACCTTCAATTTCGCCGCATCGTCTAACGGCTTAAAATCTTTGTAAGCTGAATTGTCGGTGCCAATGTAGCTGGCGTTGTTGATGGCATACACCCGCCACGTGTCCACGAAGCCAAGCCAATCCTCATTGATAAACGGCAGGTCGGCCGACTGCTTTTCCAGTTGCGCCACCGTGCGGGCAAAGGCATCCGCGTTACCCTGTTTGCGAAGTTCATCCGTAGCCCGATGCGCCGCCACGCGGATGGCCAGTTCCGGCCAGCGAAACTCAATCTGCTCCCGCAACGCCGCCGAAGCTTTGCCGCCGTTGGTGAGGAATCGCTCGGCGCAGTTTCGTTCTTCGGGACGGCTCTCGCTAGGCGCTTCCACCACGCGCCTCCACCAGTCAAGCGCCTGGTTTTTTTGACCTAGTTTCCAGAGCACATCCCCAAAATAATCGCTGTACGTGGGCCGCACCCTCCCGCGAATGGCCCATTGGTAAACCTGATTAGCCAATGCGGCGTCCTCGTTTAGCTCAGCGGCCTTCATGAGATCCCGCAGGAATTCCGTATTCACGCGTTCCGTCATCGGCGACAGCCGCAGGAATTGTTGCGT
>DQLO01000046.1 GCA_015660155.1 Verrucomicrobiota bacterium | reverse complement strand
GATTGGCATGGAGTAGCGGAACTGGATTTTCGGTGGGACGGCCAGCCTGATTCCGCGCCGCATCTCATCGAAGTAAACCCCCGCTTCTGGGGCGGGCTCATCCAAGCCGTCGAGTCCGGCTGGGATTACCCGTGGCTCACGTTTCAACTCGCCTCCACCGGCAAGGTCGACCTCGATGCCGAGCGCCGCACGGATGTGAAAACCGAAATCCCAATCCTCGCCTTCCTCGCCACGCTCAACGAACTTTCCCACAGCGAAGCCGGCCAAGCCGCACTGAAGTCCGGCTGGGAAACCGCCAAAGACGAATTCCGCGACGGCTCCAAACGCGCCGGCCTCAAGGCGTTGTTGCGCGGACTAAAAACCGGCCTCGACCCCAAGGCGCGCCTCGCCGAAGCCCGCCGCGTGCTCGGCGATCACAAACACAATGTGTACGATATTTTCTCCAAGGAAGATCCAGGCCCCGCCCTCGGCATCTTTTTCCCGCTCGCGGTGTTTTTGAAACACGGCAAGGTTAACCTCGACCTCATCACCGGTGAAGGCGCGCCCAGCGCGGATGATGGAGACCCCAAAAAAGACTGACGGCGAAACTAGCGGCCTCAAACCCCGGCGCTGGCCGCGGCGGCTGGCAATCGGCGCGGGACTGATGGTGCTGGCGTACCTCGGCTATCGCATCGTTTTCCCTTTCGCGCTGGATCAATGGGCCGACAGCCGATTGCCGGCGGACGCGCCGAACATCGCTTTTTCCCCCAACGACACGTGGCTGCGCGAGCTGGGAATCAACGAGGCGTACAAAATTTCCATCACCCGCGCCGGCGGCCGGTTGGTCGCTTTTCATCCAGAACAAACCGGCGCGGATCCGGCGCGCATTGAGGCGTGGCTGGAGAAAAATAAAATAGGCGGCGTGATCCTCGGCGGCGGCGGCGATGTGGATCCGCGATTGTACGGCGGCAATCCCGCCGAGGGCGCGCAGGTAAACCGCCGGCGCGATGAATTTGAAATCGCGCTCACCCAAGCCGCCGTGAAAAGGCGCTTGCCCATTCTGGGAATCTGCCGTGGCTGCCAAATCCTGAACGTCGCGCGCGGTGGCACGCTGCGCAATCTGGACGACAACAAAACGTTAGCCGACCTCCATTTCAATTCCGACGGCCATCCCGTGACTCTCGCCGAAGGCAGCCGCTTGGCGGAAATTTCTGAAACCCAACGCCTCGCCAATGTGGGCAGTTACCACCGGCAAGCAGTTCTGAAACTTGGCCGCAACCTGCGCATCACCGCCACCGGCCCGGGCGGCGTGGTCGAGGCCGTCGAGGGCAATGCCCCGGGCGATCCGTGGCTGGTGGCCGTTCAGTGGCATCCGGAATTGGCCGTGGGTAACGAACAACAGCAAAAATTGCTACGAGCGTTTGTGCGCGAAGCGAAGCGATAAATCAGGAGGACTACAACACCACTTCGCTGCATTCCATTCCGTGGGCTTCGGCGACGGCGGGGCAGGTGACTTGGCCGTTCATCACGTTAATGCCGCCGAGCAGTTCGGGCTTGGCGGCGGCGGCTTCGGCAAGGCCGCGGGTGGCAATGAGATCCACATACGGGAAAGTGACGTTGGCGAGCGCTTGGGTGGCGGTGCGCGCATAAGCGCCGGGCATATTGGCAACGCAATAATGGATGACGCCTTCTTCGGTGTAAACCGGATCGTTGTGGGTGGTGGGTCGGCTGGTCTCGGCGCAGCCGCCTTGGTCGATGGCGATATCCACCACCACACTGCCGGGCCGCATGACGCGGAGCATTTCGCGCGTGATGAGCTTGGGGGCTTTGGCGCCGGGGACGAGCACGGCGCCGATAAGGAGATCCACGTTGGGGAGCAATTCCATCAGATGCGCGTGGTCAGAATAAAGCGTGTGCGCGGAGTGCAACGTGATGTCGAGAAAACGCATCCGCTCGACATCCACCTCGAGGATGGTGACATCCGCGCCGAGGCCGGTGGCCATGCGGGCGGCGTTCACGCCACTGACGCCGCCGCCGAGCACCACCACTTTGCCGGGCAACACTCCCGGCACGCCGCCGAGCAACGTGCCGCTGCCGGTGAAATGTTTGGCAAGATAATAGCCGCCGACGATGACCGACATGCGCCCGGCGATTTCGCTCATCGGCTCGAGCAACGGCAAGCGGCCGTTAACCTCGATGGTTTCGTAGGCAATGGCGGTGCACTTGCTGGCGATGAGCGCTTGGGTCAGCTCGGGCACGGGGGCGAGGTGGAGGTATGTGAAAAGGATTTGGCCTTCGCGCAGCAGCGGGGTTTCCTCCGGCTGCGGTTCTTTGACCTTCACGATCAATTCCGCCTCGGCGAAGACGGCTTCGTGCGTGTCGCAAATTTCCGCGCCGGCTTTTGTGTAGTTCGCATCGGGATAGCCGCTGCCCGCACCCGCGCCGGTTTCCGCCAGCACGCGATGGCCGCGCTGGGTGAGTTGGTACGCGGCGGACGGCAGCAAACCCACACGGTGTTCTTCGGCTTTTACTTCGCAGGGGACGCCAATAATCATTGGCGGAAGCTAGCGGCAAAATGCGGCGTGTCCAATGCCCAATGTGTCTTACACTGATTCTTGTGAATCGTGCGGCTCGTGCGCGGTCACCGCTTGTTTGCCGTGCGCGGCGCATTCGGCTTCCACATCGGCGCAGAGTTGGCTTTGGGCATACCACCGCGTCAGCCAAATGCAGCCCAGCGCCAGTGCGATGCCGGCCACGAGATCGATGCCATAATGGTAGCGCAGAAACACCGTGGAAATCCACAGCCCCACCACCGGCGCGAGCACCCACCAGAAATGTTTGCGGCGATGTTCCCAATCAAAGAGCAACAGAAACAGCGAAGCCGCCATATGAATGCTCGGAAAGACATCCACGCCATTCGTCCGCTGGGCGATGGCGCTGCCGCCCACGTTGGTGAGCCAGCCGCCGGTGCGCGCGCCCATTTCTTCCACCGGCCCCGCCGCCGGCAGCAGCATATAGCCCACGTACCCCAGCGCGTACAGCGTGCAAAAGCCCACCAGACACACGCGGAATTTTTTCAGATTGGTAATGAAATAAAACAGCAACCCGCCCACAAGGTAGTAAAAGAAAAACAGGTAGCACCCCATAAACAGATCCGACACCCACGCCGCGGGTTGGGACATCATGAGCGCGCGCGGAAGGTCGCCGAACAACGCCACATCCCATTGGCCCAGCACGGCGTCCTGATGCCAGGCGAGGTCCAACCCGTGCGGGTTGTGCATGAGCGGCACGGCGGTGGTCAGCGAAAAATACGAAAGCGCGCTGACGGCAAGCGTGAGCAACATCCGCACGCGCCAGCGATAAGGCGAAGGCCGCGCTTGCGTCCACGCCACCACCATTATGAGGGAGAGAAGATAAAGCCCGTAGATGAGCGTGCTGGAATGGGCGAAGCCGGCCACCGCACCGAGGCGCAACCACACCGCGCCGAGGAAGAGCGCAAACACCACCTCGTGCGGAAGCACATGCCAACGGTTGGGCAGCTTGAGCGACCATTGCTGCGAGTCCACCCACTCGCCTTGTTTGTCGTGTGACGTAGCCATAGCACAGCCGACATCGGAACGGCTGGTTCGTCATCAATAGACCACAATTGCGCTCGAATCTCAAGCGAAACTTTCACGCGCCAAACTTTTTTTAGCGAATGCCGGCCAGTCGTTCGTGCCAAATTTCGTATAGCCGCATGGTGGCCACCACATCGCGCACGCAGTAATCCGCAATCTCGCGGAAGCGGCCTTCGGCCATCAGATCGTTGACGTCCATGCCCGTGACGCCCTCGGCCTTGGGCGAATCGATGCCAAACGCTTTGCAGTAGAAATCAAGATTGAAGCGCCGCGCCGCGCCGGTCCAGCCGCTGACGTTGTAAAAAGTAAACTGCTCGGCGAGGTCGCAATGCGGCTCCACTTGGAAGCGGTAGCCGAGCCAATCCTTGCGGGAGATAGGCACATTGAGCAGGGCGGAGCGGAGATAAAGAAAAGGCACGTCGAAGGATCGCCCGTTGAAAGTGCAAATCTTGTCGTACTTGGTGGCCAGTTTCCAGAATTGATCGAGCAACTCGCTTTCGTCCATGCACGCCACGTATTCCACAGGGCCATCATCGGCCTCGTCGAAATCATCGGAAAGATACAACACCTTGCCCCGGCCGGTGTCGGCGTTCATCAGGCAGATGCAAACGCACTGGGCGGTGAACGGCCAGAGATTGAATTGTTGGCCGATTTCCTCGCGTTTTTGGGCTTTTCCTGCTTCATCGAGCAGGCGTTCAGCGGGGCGAAAGAGGTATTCGAGCCGACCTTCGTCCAGATCTTCACGGGGCAGGGCGGAGGTTTCGATATCAAAAACAAGGCAGGACATGCCGCCAAAATGAGCCAGCCCCGCTGTGATTGCAATGCACAAAAAAGATGGCGGACTTGCGTCCGCCATCGTGTGGAAATAGTCCTCGGTCTGAAGGAGACTACTTCTTCTTTGCTTTTTTCTTAGCCGCCTTTTTCTTTTTGGCAGGCTTTTTCTTAGCCGCCTTCTTCTTCTTCGCCGGCTTTTTCTTCGCTACCTTTTTCTTGGCAACTTTCTTTTTCTTGGCCGGCTTTTTCTTCGCTACTTTTTTCTTAGCAGCTTTCTTTTTCTTCGCCGGTTTCTTCTTGGCTACTTTTTTCTTGGCAGCCTTTTTCTTGACTACTTTTTTCTTTGCTTTTTTCTTGGCCATGAAGTCCTCCTTCTTCATTGGTTATTGTAGGGAACCGCAAGCGATTCGGTTTTTTGTATACAACAGTTTCACCCTGTTTGCATAGCATTTTTTTCAACGAATTGAAAAAAGTATTCACACGTTACGCACCGCGCGCGCGCTAAAAAATTTCCCTTCGCCTAAATTTTTTTTTCCGGTAGCGTCAGCGCGATGGCTGCGAAGACAAAACAGACGCCGATGATGGCGCAGTACCATCGCTTGAAAAGCGATCTGCCCGAGGGCGCGGTGTTGTTGTTTCGGCTCGGCGATTTTTACGAAATGTTTTTTGACGACGCGAAAGTGTGCGCGGAGATTTTGAACATCACGCTCACCCAACGCGGCGCCACGCCGATGTGTGGCCTCCCCCATCACGCGGCGGATAATTACATCGGCAAGCTGCTCGCCGCCGGTCGCATGGTGGCCATGTGCGAACAAATCGAAGAGGCCGTTCCGGGCAAACTGGTGAAGCGCGAGGTGACACAAATTCTCAGCCCCGGCACGCACTTCGATGAGAAGATGCTCACGGCCGAGCGGAACAACTTTCTCGCCGCGCTCAGTCGTGAGGGCAAAGCGTTCGGGCTGGCGGTCATTGACCTCACCACAGGCGATTTCAAAGCCACGGAAATGGCCGACACCGCCGCGTTGCAAGCGGAGCTGGAACGCCTGAAACCCTCGGAAATTGTGCATCCTACGGGCGATTCGAGCCTCGTCGCGGCCATCGCCGGCAGCCGCGCAGTGATCAATGAACACGAGGGCTGGGTCTTCGCCAGCGACTCGGCGGGGTACACTTTGCGCGATCATTTTGGCGTGCAATCGCTCGATGGATTCGGCCTCAAAAATCGGCCCGCCGCCACGGGCGCTGCCGGTGGCGCGTTGCATTATTTGGTGAACACACTGCGCCGCGATGTAGCACATTTGCGGCAGTTAAATTTTTACGAAGGCCACGACTTTCTCACGCTCGATTCCACCACGCTGCGCAACCTGGAAATCCTCGAACCGCTCACGCGCGACGCGCCGAATGCCGCGTGCCTTTATCACGCGGTAAACCAAACCGTGACGCCGATGGGCGCACGGCGATTGCGCGATTGGCTTACGCAACCGCTTGCCAACGCGGCCGCCATTCACGCGCGCCAGCTCGCGGTGCAAACGTGGGTCGAAGACGGCCCGCGCTTGGAGCTGCTCCGCAATCGCTTGCGCGAGGTGCGCGACTTGGAGCGCACGCTCACTCGGCTGTCGGTCGGCACCGGCAATGGGCGCGATTTGTTGAACCTGCGTTTTGCGATTGAACAATTTCCCGGCTTGCGTTCGCTCATTGACGAAGCGCACGGCGAAGCGGGCGAATTGGAATTGCACGACGCGGAGGATGTGCCGTTGCTCACGCAACTGGCCGCGCAGTTGAAGGAGCTGCCGGAAGTGGTGGCGCTCATCGCGCGCGCGATTGTGGATGAGCCGCCGCTGGCTTTGCGCGAAGGTGGCATCATACGCGAAAAGTTTAGCGCGGAGTTGGACGAACTGCGCGGCGGCGCGAGCGAAGGCAAGGAATGGATCGCGCAAATGCAAAAGCGCGAAATCGAAAACACCGGCATCCCGTCGCTCAAAGTGCGTTTCAATAATGTGTTCGGCTACTTCATCGAGATCACCAAAACGCATCTTGCCAAAGTGCCCGCGCATTATGTGCGCAAGCAAACCGTCTCCAACGCCGAGCGTTACATCACCGATGAGCTGAAGCAGATGGAGGATAAAGTGCTCGGCGCGCAGGAACGCAGCGAAAAGCTTGAGTACGAGCTGTACCTCCAAGTGCGCGAGGCGGTGCTGGAGCATTTGCGCGCCATCCAAACCGCCGCCGCCGCGCTGGCGCAGTTGGATGTGCTGGCCGGTTTTGCCGAAACGGCGCGTTTACACGGCTATTGCCGCCCGCACGTGGGCAGCGAAGGGGTGCTGAAACTCCGCGAGGGGCGGCATCCGGTGCTGGAGCAAACGCTTTTGGATGAGCGGTTTGTGCCCAATCACACTGGTTTAGGCGGCGAAAAACAGATCGCGCTCATCACCGGGCCCAATATGGCGGGCAAGAGCACTTATATAAGGCAAGTGGCGCTGATCGCGCTGTTGGCGCATACGGGCAGCTTTGTGCCGGCGGCGGCGGCGCGGGTGGATTTGCTGGATCGCATCTTCACGCGCATCGGCGCGAGTGATAATCTCGCGCGCGGGCAGTCCACTTTTATGGTGGAGATGAGCGAGACCGCCAACATATTGCATCACGCCACGAATCGCAGTCTTGTGATCCTCGACGAGATTGGCCGTGGCACCAGCACCTTTGATGGCCTCAGCCTCGCGTGGTCCATCGTAGAGCATCTCCATCAACAGCTCGGTGCGAAGACGCTCTTCGCCACGCACTATCACGAACTGACCGAGCTGGCACAACGCCTGCCGCGCGTCTTCAACCTCAACGTGGCGGTAAAAGAATATAACGAGCAAGTGGTCTTCCTGCGGCAAATCGTCGACGGCGCGGCGGATCAAAGCTACGGCATCCAAGTCGCGCGCCTCGCCGGCGTGCCCCAGCCGGTACTCGCCCGCGCCAAGGAGATTCTTGCAAACCTGGAAGAAACCGATCTCACCGCCGCCGGCGGAACCAAGGGAACGACCAATCCCAAAGCCGAGCGAAAAAAACTGCGCGACCTCACGCCGTCACCGCAGTTGGATTTGTTTGATCCGAAATAGTAAAAAGGCGAAGCCCTATTCCTCCTCCGGCGTGGTTCGGTACACCACCAACACCCCAAAGTCCGTGCCCTTCTTTTCATCGGCCGTGTATTGCACGGGATGGACGCCAATGAGGTTGCCTTCCTCGAGGTCACTGAGAAATTTTGAAACAGTTTCGTCGAAGGTGTCTTTTTTGTCCTTCACACAATCGCCGTGCAAAATTGTTTTCACGCACAGCCGATGAACAGATACTGCCTCGCGCTCGAGCGACGCCATTTTGCTGCCATGAAAACCCGGCACAATTTCCGGCGGCGTAACGGCGGGTTGGGACGGCGGCGCGGCGGCGCTGCCGGTTGGCGCAGCCGTGGGTGTCGCGGCGGGATTCCCTTGAGGTGGTGGCGCCGGTGCGGGCGCTGCACCCCCCACCGGCGGTGCAGCGAGTGCACTCGCGGTGGCCTGCAACGCCTCGGCCTCGGCGGTGGTGGGAAACTCAATCTCCTTTACGCAACCGTCGAGCGGGCAGGGGTATTTGCCAGCGTACTCTGTGTTCACCTGCGAAAGTACTTCGGCGTTGATTTCAATCTCGCCCTTGCAATGGGGGCAGTTGAACTTGAACATGCCGTTGGCGAAGCTAGGGTTTTCGTGTTTCATAATCAGCCGATCACGCTTCGTCAGCGTACGGCACACACTCGCCCGAGGCCAGCCTTTAAGAAACCCGGCGCACTTTGCCGCCGAGTTTTTTGAGCTTGGCGTCCATGCGCTCGTAGCCGCGATCGAGGTGGTAAATGCGGTTGATGCGCGTGGTGCCCTTGGCCACCATGCCGGCGATGACGAGGGCGGCGCTGGCGCGTAAGTCAGTGGCCATGATTGCTGCGCCGGAAAGCTTTTGCACTCCATGCACAATGGCGCTGGGGCCTTCGATGGAAATCTCCGCGCCGAGCCGTTCCAATTCCTGCACGTGCATAAAGCGGCTTTCGAAAATTCGCTCGGTGATGACGCTGATGCCGGGGGTTTGTGTCATGAAGGCCATCATCTGCGCCTGCACATCAGTCGGGAAACCAGGATGGGGCAGGGTGGTGATATGCACACTTTTCAAACCGCGACCGCACTTGAAGGTGAGTTTGCCTTTGGACTGCTCGACCTTCACGCCGCACTCGCGGAGTTTTTCGATCACGGCTTTCATGTGATCGGGCCGCGCGCCTTTGAGGGTCACTTCGCCTTTGGTGGCCACGCCGGCGATGGCGTAAGTGGCGGCCTCAATGCGGTCGGGGATGACTTCGTGCTCCGCGCCGCCGAGTTCTTTGACGCCGGAGATGGTGAGCGTCGGTGAGCCGAGCCCTTGGATTTGCGCGCCGATGCTGTTGAGAAATTTGCCGAGGTCCACCACCTCCGGCTCGCACGCGGCGTGTTCGATAACGGTGATGCCCTCGGCCAAAGTGGCGGCCATCATGGCGTTGGCGGTGCCGAGCACCGTGGGCCCCGCGCGACCGCCGAGGAACATTTCGCCGCCCACAAGTTTGCGGGCTTTGGCGATGATGTAGCCCTTTTCAATTTTCACCTTTGCACCGAGCGCTTCCATCGCTTTGCGATGCAAATCCACTGGCCGCGTGCCAATCGCGCAGCCGCCGGGCATTGACACGGTGGCTTTTTTCAAACGCGCGAGTAGTGGGCCGAGCACACAAATGGAGCCGCGCATTTTTCGCACCAACTCGTAATCCACAAAGTCCCGGACTTTCTCTGCACGCACGGTGACGGTGTCGTCATCGATTTTGGTTTTTGCGCCGAGGCTTTCCAAAATCTGGCACATCGTTTTCACGTCGGCCAAATCCGGCACGCGATGAATGACGCACGGTTCACGCGTGAGTAGCGTGGCGGCAAGAATCGGCAACACGGCGTTTTTTGCACCGCTGATTTCCACCTCGCCATGCAGCGGGGCGCCTCCTTTGATTTCTAAACTATCCATTCGGGGGGAAACTCCTTGCGCGCATTGTTCACGGATTGGCGGGGGAAGCAATCACGATCCGCAAAACGTTATTCAGGTCGGGCAGCAATTCGCATTCGCCCCAGCCGGCCTCGGCGAGTAACGCGGCCACCGCCTCGGCTTGGCCGTCGCCCACCTCGAGCATCAGCCGTCCGGTTGGTTTTAGGCGCGGCAAGGCCAGCTTCGCGAGGGCGCGGTAAAACTCCAAGCCATCCGCGCCGCCATCCAGCGCCAGCGCGGGGTCGTGCTCGCGCACTTCCGTTTGCAGCGCGGGCAAATCGCCGGTGGGAATGTAGGGCGGATTGGACAACACCAAATCGAACGCCTCCTTGCCGGGCAATCCCGCGCGGCCATCGCCTTCGTGAAATTCAATGTGTGCCGCCACACCGTGGCGCTCGGCATTCGCGCGCGCCACCGCCAGCGCTTCCGGCGAAACATCCAGCGCCATCACCCGCGTGCCGGGACAATGCGCCGCGACTACAATCGCGAGGCACCCGCTGCCCGTGCCGAAATCCAAAACCGTGGGCGAAGGCAATTCACTAGCAAACCCCCACGCTTGTTCGGCCAGCAATTCCGTTTCCGGACGCGGCACCAGCACGTGAGAGTTGACCTCCATTTCCAAACCACAAAAAACCGCCGTGCCCAAAAGATGCTGCAAAGGAATGCGCTCGGCGCGGCGGGAGATCAGCGAATCCCATTCGGCTTGCTGAGCGTCGGTGAGTGTTTCCGCGTGACGCAGCGCCAACTCCGCCCGCGGGCAGCCCAGCACGTGGGCGAGCAGCCACTCGGCATTCACGCGCGGCGCGTCCACGCCCGCGGCGGCCAGCGTGGTGGTGGTGGTTTGCAATGCCTCGGCGGCGGTCATCGGGGATGCTTAAAAATTCAATGAAGCGGCGCAAGACCAAAACCGTCCAACTCGCGCTTGGAGCTTGAATAATCGGCCCTGAGGCGTTACCTTGCCGCCATGAGGAGTGATATACGTTTTTCCATTTTGATGCTGGGCACCGTTGCAGTTTTTGCGTTTGCCCAAGACCCGCCCGCGCCCATTCCGGCACCGCCCGCCAAAGAACCGGCACAGGAAATCAAGCCCGCACCCGTCGCCGCGCCGACCGGTGCACAAGCGCGTTTTTATGCCGAGCAATTCCGGCGGTTGCGCGGCGAGATTGATGAACTCAAGGGCGCCCACGCGGTGCAACAGCAGCAGACCGATAAGTTAAAAACTCAAGTCAATAATCTGCGGGATGAAAACCGGAAACTCAACAGACTGCTCGACGGCAATTTTGCCAAGGCCGACGAGGTGAAGGCGCTGCAAGTCGCGTTGAAAGAAATGGATGCCAACCGGCTCAAGGATCGCGCCATTGTTCAAAAAGCCCTCGGCGCTCTTGGCAAGCTCATCCAAAAAGTGGCCCAGCAAAAAGCCGCGCCCGTGGAACCAGCCGCGCGCGTTGTGGCGAAGAATTTCAAATTCAACACGCACAAGGTGGAGACGGGCGAATTTCTGGGCACGATCATCATCGCCTACAATCGCGCCTACAAAGAAGAGGGCCTCGGCACCGTGACCCAAAGCCAGGTTCTCAAGGCCAACCCCGGCCTCAACCCCAACCGCTTGCTGGTCGGCCAAAAAATCAAGATCCCGCTGCCCGGGGAAATTAAATAGGTGAAGCTCATCCGCCGCATTCACCTGTTCCTCGGCTGTTTTTTCACGCCGCTGTTGTTGCTGTATTTGTTGTCGGGATTTTATTTTGTGCTGAAGCCCGCGCGGCAAAAGGATGACGGCGAGGCGCAGACGTTTCTGCAAAAAATCTGGTGGGTGCACACCGCGCAGGAATATCCGCGCACCACCGCGCCGCTGGACATCGAGGCGGAAAACCAACCGCGCACGCTCACCGATTGGGAAGCGAACACGCAGGCATTCAAACTTCTGATTTACATTATGGTCATCGGCGCCGTGGCCACGATGGCGCTGGGCATCGTGCTGGCCATCCGCACCACCAAAGACAAACGGCCTGTTTATATTTCGTTGGCCTTGGGGGTGCTGCTGCCGTGCGTGATTTTGTGGTTCAGCCAAAAACAGGTTACCCGACCTAACCCGTTTCATCCGGACACCCCGCTTGATTCGCCCGTGCCCGGCATCCCCGCCGGAGGAGGCACAAACTCCATGCTCCCGCCCGGCGGAATTGGCGAAGGCATCGGCGGCTCCATTGCGCCGCCGGAAAAAGAAGGCGATTAGTCGCGGGCAAATTCTGCTGCGACTTCGGCAACACTTTTTGAAAGCGCCCGCCAGTCATCCGCCGTCGTTTCCCAGCCGCTGCTGAAGCGCACCACGCGGTCGGTTTCGTCATCGGCCACGCCCATCGCTTTCAAAACATGGCTCGGCGCTTCCTTGCCGCTGGCGCAGGCGCTGCCGGTGGAGACGGCGAAACCCGCTTTGTCGAGCTTCACCACCCAGCGCGCGCGGCAATCGCCCGGCAGCAATGCGGACACCGTGTTCCATAAACGCCCCTCGCCCGCGCCCAAAATCCGCGCGCCGGAAAGACTGGCCGCGAATGCGTTCCGCCACGCTTCCCTCTCTATAATAGTGTC
>DQLO01000300.1 GCA_015660155.1 Verrucomicrobiota bacterium | reverse complement strand
TCAACAATTCCTCGCCGCGCCCGGGCCGTTCGGCCAGCACTTTGTATTTCTTGTGAATCTTGATGCTATGCACAAACAACGATTCATTGATCATCTCCGAGAGAATTTGCTCGAGATCCTGCACCGGCTTGCCATTCGCATCGCGGATCCGTCGATAAACATTCCCCCGCCGAAACTCAATATCCCGTTGCGTGATGACCTTGCCGGCCACCACCGCGCGCACGCGATTGATGGTCGGATTATCCGCCGCCACGGCGCAAAAATTTAACAACAGGCAAACCGACAATAAGAGACGAAAAGCGTTCATACGGCGGCAACTCTAGCTCCCAGCCCAAACGTGTCAAGAGTGCGACATTCACAGGTTGCTCCCCGGCCCGACGCTCTCGGAAATCCAATCCAAATACCGCGCACTGCCCGACTCGATCTTCAGCGCCACAAACTCCGGCGTGTCATACGGATGCGCCGCCAACACAAACGCCTCCAGCGCCGCCAGCTTTTCCCCCGTGGTTTTGAGTACCATCAACACCTCCGTTTCTTCGCACAGTTTCCCCTCCCACCAATAATGCGATTCCACCCCCGGCACGAGATTCACGCAAGCGGCAAGGCGGTTTTCCAAAATGCCCGAGGCCAGTTCGCGGGCCACCTCGATGCTCGGCGCAGTGACGAAGACGATGTGATGCATGCGGAAAGTTTCAATTTTCAAAATTCAAGTTTCAAGGAAATTCCGATTTTCAATTATCAAGATTTTGCCATGAAACTTGATAATTCCTTGAAACTTGGTTCTTGAAACTTGAAACTCCCGCCTGTGAACCAAATCAACCTCACCCACCGCAACGCCATCGTCACCGGCGGCGCGCGCGGCATCGGCTACGCCATCGCCCAACGGCTTCTGCAATCCGGTGCTTGCGTCAGCCTTTGGGACGTGAACGCGGCCGCCGCCGCCGAGGCCAAAGAATCTCTGGCCGAACACGGCACCGTGGACACCCAAACCGTGGAGCTCACCGACGCCGACGCCGTGGCCGCCGCCACCGAAAATACCCTCGCCGCGCTGGGGCACATTGACATTCTCTGCAACAACGCCGGCATCGCTGGCGGCAACTATCCCACTTGGGAATATCCCGTTGAGGAATTTCGCCGCGTCATCGACGTGGATCTCACTTCAGTTTTCATTTGCTGCCGTGCCGTCGTGCCGCACTTGCGCGAACGCGGTTACGGCCGCATCATCAACACCGCCTCCATCGCCGGCAAGGAAGGCAACCCCAACGCCAGCGCCTACAGCGCCGCCAAGGCGGGCGTCATCGCCCTCACAAAAAGCCTCGGCAAAGAACTCGCCACCGACGGCATCCGCGTCAACTGCATCACCCCCGCCGTCATCCAAACCGAAATTCTCAAACAATGCACCCAAGAACACATCGACTACATGCTCAGAAAAATCCCAATGGGCCGCTTCGGCGAAGTGGACGAAGCCGCCGCGCTCGTCGCATGGCTCGCCAGCGAGGATTGCTCCTTCACCACGGGTGGCGTGTTCGATTTGTCCGGCGGCCGGGCAACGTATTAAAATAATCAATTTCCAATGGTCAATTATCACATGAAAATTGAAAATTCCTTGAAACTTGATTCCTTGAAACTTGATAATTGAAAATTCCAAAATGACCCGCCCCGAAGCCAGCGAGAAAATCAAAGCCAGTTGCAAAACCATCGCCCTAGAAATGATGAAACTCAACCCCACCATCGCCTCGCTGGACGACACCGAAACGCAGGAAGCCCTTTACGAAGCCAGCTACGCCCTCACCAAGCAACTCGAGATCATCAAAAAAAAGGTCATTCAACTCGAACGCCGCGACGGCTCCACTGAAGTCTAAAAACTACCACCCCAACACGTGCGCGAAAATTAATGGGGCTACAATCGTTGCATCGCTTTCGATGACGTACTTGGGCGTGTCCACTTCCAACTTGCCCCACGTGATTTTCTCGTTGGGCACAGCGCCGGAATAGCTGCCGTAGCTGGTGGTGGAATCGCTGATTTGGCAAAAGTACGCCCACTTGCGCACGCTCTCTCGCTGCACATCCTGATCCAACATCGGCACCACGCAGATCGGAAAGTCACCCGCGATGCCGCCGCCGATTTGGAAAAATCCCAGCGGTGTTTCCGCCGTGGTGGCCTCGTACCACCGCGCCAATTCTACCATGTACTCGATGCCGCCACGCACCGCGCGCGGGTCTGTCAAATTTCCCAAAACAATTTCGCTGGCGAACATATTGCCCATCGTGCTGTCTTCCCAGCCGGGCACGAACATTGGTATTTTTTTTTGCGCGGCGGCCAGCATCCAACTGTCCGCCGGATCGATTTGATAAAATTCCTCCAGCTCGCCGCTCAACAAACTTTCAAACAAAAACTCGTGTGGGAATTTGCCTTCACCGGCGGCGGCGGCGGCGTGCCAACGCGGGCGGATTTTGGTTTCCAATCGCCGCATCGCTTCCTCTTCGGGGATGCACGTGTCGGTCACGCGATTGAGCTTGCGGTCGAGCAGCGCCTGTTCGTCCTTCGGGGAAAGATCGCGATAGTGCGGCACTCGCTCATAAAAATCGTGCGCGACGAGGTTATACAAATCCTCCTCAAGATTGGCGCCCGTGCAGCAAATGCCGTGCACTTTGTCGCGCCGAATCATCTCCGCCAGCGACTGCCCCAGCTCCGCCGTGCTCATCGCGCCGGCGAGCGTCACAAACATTTTGCCGCCGTCCGCGAGCAACCGCGCGTAGCCCTCCGCCGCATCCACCAGCGTGGCCGCATTAAAATGGCGGTAGTGGCGCTGGATGAACTGGCTGATGGGGCCGGTCATTTTTTGTCATCGGGGAAAAATGCCTCGTGCAACACGCGCGTTGCTTCCTCGCCTTGACTGGCCTCCACCACCACCGAGATTTTAATTTCGCTGGTGGAAATCATTCCGATGTTGATATTTGCAATGCCGAGCGTTTCAAACACCTTCGCCGCCACACCCGGATGCGTGCGCATGCCCACGCCCACCACCGAAACTTTCGCAATCGTCTCATCGCCCTCCACGGCGGCGTAGCCAATCTCGTCCTTGAGATCGGCAATCACCTGCCGCGCGCGCGGGAGATCCGGCGCATCGGCGGTAAACGAAATATCCGTCGCCGGCGTGGCCGTGCCGTGGCTGACGTTTTGCACAATCATATCCACATTCACCGCCGCCTCCGCCAGCGCCGTGAACACCCGCGCCGCGTGGCCCGGTTTATCCGGCACCGCCGTCACGGTCATCTTTGCCTGATTGCTATCCAGCGACACGCCGCGCACGACGACCGCTTCCATACTGTCTGTTTCTTCCATCACGATTGTTCCCGGATTGTTGTTAAGACTCGAGCGCACTTCAAATTTTACATTAAACTTTTTGGCGAATTCCACCGACCGGCTTTGCATCACCTTCGTGCCGAGGCTGGCCAGCTCCATCATTTCGTCATAAGAAATTTCATCCAACTTTCGCGCATTGGGCACCACGCGCGGATCGGCCGTGTACACGCCATCCACGTCCGTATAAATCTGGCACAAGTCCGCTTTCAAAACCGAAGCCAACGCAATCGCCGTCAAGTCCGATCCTCCCCGCCCCAGCGTGGTAATGCGCCCGTCACTCGTCTGCCCCTGAAACCCCGCCACGATCACCACGTTGCCTTTGTCCAGCATCGCATGAATTTGCCCGGGCGTGATGTTGTTAATCTTCGCCTTCGAGTGAACTCCATCGGTCACAATGCCCGCCTGTGCACCGGTCAGCGAAACCGCCGGCAAATCCAGCGAATGCAGCGCCATCGCCAATAGTGCAATGGTCGTCTGCTCCCCCGTCGCGAGCAACATATCCATCTCGCGATCATTGGGCATGGGGTTAATCTCGGCGGCAAGTTTCACCAGATTATCTGTCACACCCCGCATCGCCGAAACGACCGTCACCACCTTGTCGCCGCGCAGTCGGTAAGTGCCAACACGGCTGGCTACACTCTTGATGCGGTCAACCCCCTCGACGGAAGAACCACCAAATTTTTGAACGATCAATGCCATCGTTTTACAATCCGATTGCCGCCCGAACTGCGTTCAAATTCGGCTCCACCGTCGTGGCCTCAACCTTCGCGTGCTCCACTGCGTTGTCGGGATCCTTCAACCCGTGGCCGGTCATCGTGGCGACGACGATGCTGCCTTCATCGATCTTGCCGGCGTTTTGGAGTTTGATAATTCCGGCAAGCGCGGCGGCGGAGGCGGGTTCGACGAAGATGCCTTCTTGCGCGGTGATCATTCGGTACGCAGTCAAAATTTCTTCGTCGGTGACCTTGTCGATTTTGCCGGCGGAAAATTGCAGCGCGGCTTTGGCCGGTTGCCAACTGGCGGGTTTGCCAATGCGGATGGCGCTGGCGATGGTCTCGGGATTATCGATGAACGCGTCCTCCACAAAAGGCGCGGCACCGGCGGCTTGAAAACCCATCATGCGCGGCAGCGTGTCGCTATGACCGGCATCGGCGTATTCGCGGTAGCCTTTCCAATACGCCGTGATGTTGCCGGCATTGCCGACGGGCAGCACGTGCATATCCGGCGCGTCGCCGAGCGCATCGCAGATTTCAAACGCCGCCGTCTTTTGGCCTTCGATGCGGTGGGGGTTGATGCTGTTCACTACTTCCACCACGCCATCGGCGCACAACTCGCGCACGATACTGAGCGCGTCATCAAAATTGCCGGGCATTTGCAGCGTGGTCGCGCCGTACATCAACGCTTGGGCGAGCTTGCCGCGGGCGATTTTGCCTTCGGGAATGAGCACCACGCATTTCATTTTCGCGCGCGCGGCATAGGCGGCGGCGCTGGCGCTGGTGTTGCCGGTGCTGGCGCAGGCGATCACTTGCACGCCACGCGCTTTGGCTTTTGTGACGGCCATCGTCATCCCGCGATCCTTGAAGGACGCCGTGGGATTTAGCCCCTCGTATTTCAAATACAAATCAAACGCGCCGCCGATGGCCTCCACGAAATTGGGCACGCGAATCAACGGCGTGTTGCCTTCGTGCAAACTGACGATCGGCGTTTCCGGCCCCACTGCGAGATACTCGCGATAGCCGCGAATGACGCCCCGCCAACCGGCGGCATTTTTGTGTTCACTGCTCATTTGTTTTTTAATCAAAATGTTCCACGCGAATCATCGTGGGTTTTTTCACCGCGGCAAGTTTGCCAATCGCCTTGAGCGCCTTAGCCAACGCCGCTTCGGGCGCGGCGTGCAGCATCAACACCAGTAAAATATTTTTGCCTTGCTGCCCTTCCGGTTGCAGCACGGACGCAATGCCAATCTTGGCTTTGGCCAAAATGGACGCCACTTGGTTCAGCACGCCCGGCCGATCCAAAACATTGAGCCGCAAATAATAACTGTTCACCACATCATCAATCGCGCCGACCTCACCATTCGCTTCGTGCGGCGTGAAGGCGCGCACGCGCTCGGG
>DQLO01000178.1 GCA_015660155.1 Verrucomicrobiota bacterium | reverse complement strand
GCGGGGCCGTTGATGGGCGGCACCTATTATGTATTCCTCAAACGCCTGCGCGGTGAACCGGCGGAGGTGGGCAATATCTTCGATGGCTTTCGCAATGCGTTCATGCCCTTGTTTTTGGTGAACCTGTTTATCCTGCTGGCGGTGCTGGCCGGCAGCATTCCGCTCATTGCCGGGCTCATCGTCGGGTTTGTCACAGGCATCGCGGAATTGCGCGCGGGCACTCTGCCCATCTTCACCATTCTGGTTTTTTCATTGAGCTTAATCATCACGTTGCTGATCACGTATACCCTTTGGGGCATGCTGATTTTTGGCATCCCGCTGGCATTGGATCGGCGCATGGAAGGGGTGGAAGCCTTCAAAGCCACGTGGCGCATCACCAAAAATTGCTGGGGCAAATGCCTGTTGCTGATGATTTGCACTGTGCTGGTGAACTTCGTTGGCATTCTGGTGCTGTGCTTCGGGATGCTGGTGACAATGCCGCTAAGCATAGCGATGACGGCGGTGGCGTATGAGCATTTGTTTGGTAAGAGGACGCCGAAATGAAATGGGTTTGCCTGATGGCGAACATGACGTTGCCCGGGGTGGGCACATTGATCTGCAAACGCTGGGTCACCGGCACAATTCAATCGGTCGGTTCTGTGATTGGGTTCTCGCTGCTGGGCTATTGCGTTTATGAATTTTATCTCGCGCTCCAAAATTACTCGGCCAGCATGGATGGGGAAGAGGTGGATGGGATGCTCGGCGCGGTAAAACAATTGAGCAGTGGAATGATGGGGCCGCTGGTGACGGGAGCGGTTGGCGTAATTATTTTGAAGGTGATGTGGATCTGGGCGCAGGTGACCACGGCGCAGGTGTTCAAGGCGGAGAAAGCGGCGGAGGCTCAAGAGGCTGCGGCGGAATCAGTCGAAGTGCCGCCGCCGCTGGATTCCTCGAACTGATGCTTCACTTGGGCGACGACGACGCGTTGGGGGCGTTGCTCGGTGTTGATGATGACATCGGCTTTTTTATAATGCGGCGCGCGCTCGGCGAGCAATGCCCGGATGACTTCCAAGGGATTCTCCTGTTGTAACAATGGCCGGTGAGTTTGGTGCTTGGTGCGATTGTGCAACGCCTCGGCACCGGCCCACAGGCAAACGACGAGGGCGTGCCGCTTGAGGCTGGCGAGATTTTCGGCAAAAGTCACCGCGCCACCGCCAGTGGCGATGACCAATCCGCGCCGCGTTTCCAGGCTGGCGATGGCTTCGCGTTCCAGTTTGCGAAAGGCGTCCTCACCGGCTTTGTCGAAAATTTCGCTCACGGGAATGCCGGCTTCGGCTTCCACCAGCGCATCAGTATCCACAAACTCAAACCCCAACTCGCCCGCCACCGCGCGGCCCACGGTGGATTTCCCACAGCCCATGAAACCAACGAGAGCAAGGTTATGGATGGCGCGTGGGTCAGGCACAGGCGCACCGTGCCGTATTGGAGGAAAAGTAAAAAGTGAATTTTGACTTTTTACTTGTTCCCCGACCTTCCGGCGAACCATCATCCGCGCGTGGTTGACGGCGCTGATAATGGGGAACGCATCTTCCGGGGCATTGGCGTTTCGCCGGGCGTGGTGCGCGGGCGGATTGTTATTCTGGATGACGACCACAGCGAACGCCCCGCGCGCCGCCGCGTAGAGCCCAAGGATTTTCCCGCCGAATTGGAGCGCCTCCAAAAAGCCCTCACCGCTACGCGCCGCGAAATTGCCCGCATCCAAGATCAGGTCCGCAATCGCATGGGCTCGTCCGATGCGGAAATTTTCGATGCCCATCTGCTCGTGCTCGAAGATCAGACGCTGCTCGATGAGGTTAAAAAATCCATTGAGTCGAAAAACGTCAACGTCGAGTTTGCGTTCCACGAGGTTGCGGAAAAATACGCCCTCGCGCTGGGCAGTGTGGAGGATGAATACCTGCGCGAACGCGCCGCCGATATTCGCGATGTGACTTCCCGCGTGCTGGGCAACCTCACCGGGCACGGCGCGCTGGATCTCAGCCACCTCACCGAGCCCTATATTTTGGTGCGGCACGACCTCTCGCCGGCGGACACCGCGCAGATCAATCCCGAACACGTGCTCGGCTTCGCCACGGATGTCGGCGGCAAAACTTCGCACACCGCCATCATCGCCGGCTCGTTGCGCATCCCCGCCGTGGTGGGCCTCAAGACCGCCTGCGAACGAATGGCCACCGGCGACTACGCGTTGCTCGATGGTTTCAACGGCGTGGTGGTGATCAATCCCACCGACCAAACGCTCTTCGAATATGGCCAACTCGAAAAGGAACAGGAAGACATCCAGGCCAAGCTGCTGGAAATCAAAGACAGCCCGGCCATCACGCTCGACGGGCATCAGATTATTCTCTCCGCCAACGTCGAGCAAATCAGCGACACCGCCGCCGTGCTCGATTGCGGCGCGCAAGGTGTCGGCCTCTTCCGCACCGAATATATGTTTCTCGACCGCAAAGTGTTGCCCGATGAGGACGAGCAAGCCATCAGCTACGAACGCGTCGCAAAGGCGCTTGCACCCGAGCCGGTGATTTTCCGCACGCTCGATATTGGCGCGGACAAAATCGGTCACGCCATCGGCGAAACCGACGAGGCCAATCCCTTCCTCGGTTGGCGCGCCATTCGCTTTTGCCTCGCGCGCAAGGATATCTTCCGCGTGCAACTGCGCGCCCTGCTCCGCGCCAGCGCCGGTGGGAATGTGAAGCTGATGTACCCCATGATTTCCGGCGTGGAAGAGCTCACCGAGGCCAACGAATTGCTCACTGATTGCATGGACGAACTGCGCGCAGAAGGCGTGCCTTTTGATGAAAATTTGGAGGTTGGCATTATGGTGGAAATCCCGTCCGCCGTCCTCACCGCCAACACGCTCGGCAAGCACGCAAAATTTTTCAGCATCGGCACCAACGACCTCATCCAGTACACGCTGGCCGTCGATCGCCTCAACGAAAAGGTGGCGGATTTATACGACCCCACGCACCCCGCAATGCTGCGAATGCTGCAAATGACCATCGACGCCGGGCGACGCCACGGCATATGGACCGGCGTGTGCGGCGAGATGGCCGGCGACTCCACCGCCATCCCGATACTGCTCGGCCTCGGCGTGGACGAACTCAGCGTGGCACCACAGATGTTGCTGCAAATCAAATACCTCATTCGGCAGCTCAACCACAGCGAATGCGAGCAACTCGCCGTGCAGGCGCTGGAGTGCGAAAGCAGCGTTGACATTCTCGTGCAATCCCGCGCCATGGTGCAGCGCGCCGCGCCGGGAATTTTCCACACCGTGCTATGAAGCGAATCATCCTCGCCGCCGGCTACGCCACACGGCTGCACCCGCTCACCGAGCACACCCCCAAACCGCTGCTGCCCGTCGGTGGCCGGCCGATGATCGAACACGTC
>DQLO01000051.1 GCA_015660155.1 Verrucomicrobiota bacterium | reverse complement strand
CGGATGCAGTTGCTGGCTTGGCAGTGGTTGGCGGAGTAGCGGGGGCTACTTTTTATTCGGGGGCAATTCGGTGGTGTTTTGCTCGATGGTGAGGTCGAGTTTGCCGGGGAGTTCCTGTCCGTTAGCTACGAAGGTCATGTCGCCCTTGACTTGGATGAGGTTTTTGGTTTCCACGAAGCGGCCGAGTTGGCGGTCAAAGAGGAGATCGATTTTTGACTTGGCGGGTTTGATGTCGCTGTCTTTCACCGCGAGCGGGCCGGCAGCGGGGCCGTTCATTTCGTAGGCGGCGTCGGTGACTTTGCCGGTGATGCGATCGAGCATGCGGCCGTTCTTTTTGACGGTGCCCTCATAGGTATAGTCGACGCGGAAATTCAAAACCTGACCGCTGCCGAGGGGCATCACTTCTTTGCGTACCCAAGTATCGCCTTTGGAAACGGCTTTGTTGGGAAGGCGTGCGTTTTCCCGCTTGATGCCTTCGGAAATCTGTTTGGCGCTGAATTCATTTTTTAAGGGGCCTTCCAAGCTGTTGAGCGCGGCCTCGGGGATGGTCACTTTATTGAGTGAACCCTCCTTGCTGTAAACCTGTGTGGTGGGGTGCTTGATCATGGTGCGAAGCAGATCAAGGATGGGTTCGAGTTGTTCGACGGGGGCTTTGGCATCAGGCACGGCGGAGTCGAATTTCATTTCAATGCCGCCGGGGAAGGCCCATTTGCCATTCCAGTTTTTAAACGTGACGCGGGTGCTCACGGTGCCATCGGACTCACGGTCGCCGGTGACGGATTCGGTGGTGAATTTCTGGATGCTCCGCGTCTGGATTTCCTGTCCGGCGATTTGGAGGGTTTGTTTGAGATTGACGTCGCTTTGGACAGTGACGGTGGATTTTTCCGTTTGTTTAAATTCCAGCGTGACCTGCGCCGAGGCTGTGAATGCGCAGACGCACAGTGCGGATAAGATGTGTTGAATGTGTTTCATTGCGGCGAGGATACACAAAATACGTGCCGGCGGCAAATTGGGATGCCCAAAAAAGACAGCTATTGCTTGAATAAACGGGCCCGTGTGGCATTCCAATCGCGCCCTTGGGGATGGTTTTGGTTGGCTTTGTAGGGCTGGCTTCGTACCGTCCCGCCAGCAAAACGACGCGCGGCGGGTAACGCATTGAACCCACGCTGCGTCATCACAGCAGACATATTTATGACGACCACAATTGATTCGGCGCAACTGGAGGGGCAAGACCTCCAAGCCGTGGAGAAACTGACCGGGGCGCGGGCCAAGATCCGCGCGGAACTTTCCAAGGTCATCATCGGCCAGGACAACGTAGTCGATCAGGTGTTGATCAGCATTTTCACTCGCAGCCATTCGTTGTTGGTGGGCGTGCCGGGTTTGGCGAAGACGCTGCTGGTGTCGTCGCTGGCGGAGACGCTGGATCTTGAGTTCAAGCGCATTCAGTTTACACCTGACTTGATGCCGAGCGACATCACGGGCACGGAGGTGATTCATCAGGACAAAGTCACCAACGAGCGCGAGTTCAAATTCATGAAAGGCCCCATCTTCGCGAACATTGTGTTGGCCGATGAAATCAACCGCACGCCGCCCAAGACGCAGGCGGCGATGTTGGAGGCGATGCAGGAGCGGCAAATTTCCACCGGCGGCACGGACCATCAACTGCCCGATCCGTTTTTCGTTTTGGCCACGCAAAATCCCATCGAGCAGGAAGGCACTTACCCGCTGCCCGAGGCGCAGTTGGACCGCTTTATTTTTATGATCAAAGTGGACTACCCCGATGCCGACGAGGAAATGGAGATCATGAAAAGGGTGACCGGCACCGTGCCCGAAAAGCCGCAACCGGTTTTGAACGCGGAACAAATCATCGAGCTGCAGGATGTGGTGCGGCGGATTCCGGTGGCGGATCATGTGTTTGAATACGCGCGCAAGCTGGTGCGCGTCACGCGCGTGACCACGGACGAGGCGCTGCCGCTTTGCAAAAAATGGCTCAGCTGGGGCGCCGGCCCGCGCGGTGGGTTGAACCTCATTATGGCCGCCAAGGCGCACGCGATTTTGAACGGTCAGGTTTATGTGAGCTGTCACGACGTGGCCAAGATGGCGGGGCCGGTTTTGCGGCATCGCATCATTCCCAACTTCTCCGCCACCAGCGAAGGGCTCACGCCCGATGACATCATCGAGCGCATTCTCGAAGAAGTGCCGCTGGACGAGAAGCTCAGCTAAACGCGCCGACGGGTTACACTATGGATGTGGAACACGCAGCGGATTTGCTGGACCCCGAGGCCATCGCCCGGGCGGACGCCCTCGGCTTGCACGCGCGCTATGTGGTGGAGGGTTACATGGCGGGGGAACACAAATCACCCTACCGCGGCTTCGCGATTGAGTTTGCGCAGCACCGCGAATATTCGCCGGGCGATGATGTGCGCCACATTGATTGGAAGGTAAACGCCCGCACCGATCGCCTCTTCATCAAGCAATACGAACAGGAAACCAATTACGTGGCCAACATCCTGCTCGATGGCAGCGAGAGCATGACCTACGGCTCGGGCCGGCACACCAAGCTGCAATATGGCAAAATGATCGCGGCCGTGCTTTCGTATCTCATCCTGCACCAACGCGATGCGGTGGCACTTGGAATTTTCGATGAGGGGATGCGGGACTACGCGCCGCGCAGCAACAGCCGCGCCACGCTGCACACGTTGATGGGGCGGCTCGCGGCGTTCGAGGGCGAGCAAGCCACGGACATCGCGCGTAACCTGCACGACATGGCGCTGCAAACAACGCGCAAGGGCATCTTCATTTTAATCAGCGATTTCTTTGACGAAGAGGAAGCGGTGATGGAGGGCATCCAACATCTGCGTTTTGGCGGTCACGAGGTAATTGTGTTTCACACGTTAGATCCGTTTGAGTTGGAGTTTCCGTTTAACGGCTTGGTGGAATTTGACGGGCTCGAAAAATTCCCAAAAATCCTCACGCGCCCGGCGGAAATCCGCCGCACGTATCAGCGCGAGATTGAATCCTTCCAGCGTCGCGTTCGCGAAGGCTGCGAAAAGAACGGCGTGCATTACGTCCGCGTGGACACCAGCAAACCGCTCGCCCGCGTGCTGAGCGATTACCTCAGCTTCCGCCTCCGCACCGCGAAGGGTAAGCAGCACTAGAGCACCGATGTCCTTCCTCAATTCCATTATGCTTTTCGGAACCGCCGCAGTGGCGGTGCCGATTATCATTCATCTGCTCAACCGCCGGAAATTCAAAAAGGTCACGTGGGCCGCAATGAAATTCATCAAGCTCAGCGTGGAACAAAACCAACGGCGGATGCAGCTGGAAGATTTGCTTTTGCTTTTGCTGCGTTGCGCGTTGCTGGCGCTGTTGGCCTTCGCGTTGGCGCGGCCGGCGTTGAAGACCTCCGGCACGGATGTGCTTGGGCAGACGAAGGTGACGGCGGTGGTGGTGTTGGATAATTCGTACAGCATGGATTTGCGCGGGTTGGACAAAAAATCCGCGTTCCAAAAAGCACGCGCCGCCGCCAAGGAAGCCATCAACGCAATGCCTTCGGGCTCGTATGTCTCGGTGCTGTTGGCCTCGGATAGGGTTCAGGAAAAGGACAGCATCATCAGCCCAACGCGGGCATTGAGCCAAGCGCACGAGGTGATCGATCGCGCGAAGGTGAGCCATCACGCCACCGATTTATATCCGGCGGTGGATCGGGCGGTGGAAATTCTCAAGGGCCGCGCGGCGTTGCGGAAGGAAATTTATATCATCACCGATGGCCAGGCGAGCGGTTGGCAGCAGCAAGGGGAAATTCGCAAGCTCATCGACGAAAACCGCGATGACATTCGCGTGTACATTTTGCGCGTGGGCGAAGCAAAGCCGCCGGCGAATTACGCCATCACCGGCCTCGACGTGGCTTCCGGCCTCACGCCGGTGGATCATCCGTTGCGCTTTGACGTGACGGTGGCCAACCACGCGGCGCACTCGGCCACGAATATGATCGTGGGGCTGTACCTCGATGGCGGGAAAAATCCGGTCGACAAAGTGATGATTCCCAGCGTGAAACCCGGCGCGACGCGCACGGTGCCGTTGTACGCGCGCTTTGCCAAAGTGGGCTATCATTCCGTGCGCGCTTCGTTTGATCAACCGGAACGATTCGATAGCCTTGAGGCGGACAACCAAAATTTGCTGGTGGTGCGCGCCGTGCGCGAGGTGCGGGTGTTGCTGGTGGATGGCGACACCGAAGCGCGCGACCCGCGCGAACACGAAAGTTATTTTCTCAAGCTCGCGCTTGCGCCCGTGGCCGATCATTACGTGAAGGTGGATGTCACCCCGCCGGCCGATTTTGCCCGCAACGTACTCAATCGCTACGCCGCCGTGGCGCTGGCGAACGTCGAGCGGTTGACCCCAAGCCAGATTTCCGCGCTCAAGGAATTCCTGCGACAAGGCGGCGGATTGCTCGTGTATCCGGGCGACCGCGTGGACGTGAATTTTTACAACAACGAGCTGTTTGAGAAACACGTCTTGCTGCCCTCGCCGTGGGGCGAAGCGGTGGGGGACGCCGAGCAAGACGATGTGTACACGCTGTTTCAACCAGGCGGTTACGAGCATCCCATCACCGCGCCGTGGAACAATCGGGACTTCGGCCAGCTCGATGATGTCCGCACTTTCCGCCATTTGAAGCTGGAAAAACAACCGGCAGTCTCCAGCGTAAAAGAAGCCGGCCCGGTGAAGGTGGTGCTGCGCTATGCCACCGCGCGCGATGCGGAGGATTCGCTGGGCGATCCCGCCATCATGGAACGCGATTGGGGCGCGGGCCGCGTGTTTCAATTCAGCTCCACCGCCGACACCGCGTGGAGCGATTTCGCCGTGCGCGCTTCCTCGGTGGTGCCGGTGCTCTACCGCATCCTCGGCAACGTACAGGCGCAGGGAGATGCGGGCTTGAACCTCCGCGTGGGCGAATCGTTTCTGCATCCGCTGGCCCCGCATCAGTCCAATCAACAGGGCAGGGTGGTGGCGCCCGGCTTGGCGCAGACGAACCGGCTTTCCGCCGAGGTGCTGCGCGATCGGCCGGTGTTGCAATTCAAGGGCACCCATCGCGCAGGGCTTTATGAATTTACACTGGATGGCGACGAACGCGCCACGCTGTTTGCCGTGCAGCCGGATCAACGCGAATCCGATCTGCACAAAGTGAACGACAGCGAGTTGCCCTCCGCCGCCACGCTCATTCATTGGGAAGCCGACACCGATCTCAAAGAGCAGGTGCAAAAAGCCCGCGTGGGCGCTGAGTATTGGCTGGTGATTTTGCTGGTGGTGCTCGCAATGGTGGCGTTCGAAACCTATCTCGCGCAGAAATTCAGTCAGTCAAAATAAAATGCACGATTGGATTCTCAAACTTACCGGCGCCACCGTGGAACCCGGCAGCACCGTGGTGGATATGACGCCGCGCGTCCACGAGGGCGTGGAGTGGGGCTGGATGATTTTGCTGGCGGCGGCGTTTGTGGCGGTGATTTGGTTTTCGTATCGCTGGCTGCCCTCGGAGCTGAGCCGCACGCGCCGCGTGATGCTCATCGGCTTGCGCGGGCTGTTCATCGCGCTGTTGCTCGGGCTTTTGCTGCGGCCGGTTTTAGTGCTGACGATGTCGCGCGAGATCCAGCGAACCCTTTTGGTGCTGGTGGATTCCAGCCAAAGTATGACCCTCGCCGACCCGCGCATTGCGCCCGAGGACATCCAGCGCGCGGCCATTGCCAAGGGATTGCTCGATCCAACAAAAGGTTTGGCGCAGCCGCTGGACGAAGGCAAGACCGCCGAGCTGCGCGAGATGTCGCGGACCAATGTGCTGCGCGCCGTGCTGCGAAACGAGCGGCTTAATTTGCTGCCCGCGCTTTCGGAAAAATTCGAGGTCGTGCCGTTCACGTTTGGTCTCGGCGGCCAAGTGCGGGAGCTGCCGCGCGCGCGTCAAATTGAATCAAGCGAAAACGACCCCGACAGCGCGCGCAAACTTACCCTCGCTGATTTCCCGTGGGTGGACACGCTCGGCGCGCCACACGCGGGGACCGCGTTGGGCGATTCACTGCGCGAAGTGCTCAATCGCAAGCGCGGTCAGGCGCTCGCGGGCGTGTTGGTGCTCACCGATGGCGCGCACAATTCCGGCGATTCACCGCGCGTGGTGGCGCAAACTCTGCGCGACGCGGGCGTGCCGGTTTATTTTTATGGCGTCGGCATCACTTCGCCGCGCGATATTATTATCGTCGGAATGGATGCGCCGCCCACGGCGTTTCTCGAGGACGAATTGCTTGTGCACGTGCGCGTGCGGTCGCAAGGGTTGCAGGGCGAAAACGGGCGGTTGATTCTCACGCTCAATGGCGAAACCGTGGCGGAAGAAACCATCCCCTTCGGCAAGGACGGCGAGCGGCGCTGGCCGTTGCGTTTCAAAACCAACGTGGTTGGCGAATTCGATTTGCGCGCCCACATCGCCGCGCGCGAGGACGAAACTGACCCCGGCAACAACGAGGCCTCCCGCCGCCTGCGCGTGGTGGACGAAAAAATCCGCGTGCTTTTTGTCGAGCAAGCGCCGCGCTGGGATTATCGCTACCTCCAAGCCGTGCTGATGCGCGACCGCCGCGTGGAGGTCAAAACGCTTTTGCTCGAAGGCGATCCTTCCATCGCGCAGGAGGAAAACTCGCCGTACCTCGAAAAATTTCCTGAAACCAAAAAGGAACTTTTTGAATACGACGTGGTGGTGTTTGGCGACGTGGATCCCAGCCGCATCTCCATTTCGCAAATGGAAAATCTCAACGAATTTGTCAGCCGCTTTGGCGGTGCGTTTGTGATGATCGCCGGTCGCCGGCACAGTCCGCAGGATTACGCCGACACGCCGATTGCAGATTTGTTGCCGGTGGAGTTCGAGCGCGCCACGGTCGGCGGCGCGGAGCCGGAATTTGATCAACCCATCCACGTGCAGCTCACCGCCCGCGGGAGGGGCGATCCGATGCTTAACCTCGCCGGCGAAGGCGAAAGCAACGACGCGATGTGGGCCGCGATGCCGCCGATTTATTGGGTGGCGCCGGTGACCGCCAAGCCGGGCGCGACGGTGTT
>DQLO01000072.1 GCA_015660155.1 Verrucomicrobiota bacterium | reverse complement strand
CGTTGAACCGGCAAGCCAATGCGTCCAGCGCCAGCACGAAACTCAACAATGTCGCCAGTTTTTTCATTGGTCGTTGCCGCACACGGGGCAGTCGGATCTTGGACGCAGCCGCACTTGATTGAATTTCATCGATTTCAAATCGCACGTCAGCAAGCGACCATACAACGGCTCGCCCAATCCGGCGATGATTTTGATGGCTTCCATTGCGCCGAGGCAGCCGACCATTCCGGAGACCGCCCCGAACACCGGAAAACGCCGCTGCCAGTAATCGGGTTTCTCGGGATACAAACACTGGAGACAGCCGGTGACGCCGGGCTTGAAGCTGGTGATGTGCGCCTCGAGTTCGAACATCGCGCATTCGACCAGCGGTTTGCCCTGCCGCACGGCTTCGCGGTTCATAAAAAATCGCTCTTCAAAAAGCGGCGCGCAGTCGACCACTACATCGGCTGCGGCGACCAATTCGGCGGCGTTGGTGTCGTTGACGTTTTCGGGCAGGGAAATGATTTCGAGCCGCGGGTTGAGTTCGCGCAAACGCTTCACCGCGCAGTCGATGCGTGAGGTGTCCAACGCCGATTCGGACATCAAAATTTGGCGGTTCAAATCCGATCGCCGGAGATTGCCGCCGTGGGCGAGGATGAGTTTGCCAATGCCCGCCGCGACCAGTTCGTACGCGACCAATCCGCCGAGGCCGCCGATGCGGCTGACGAGCACGCTGGCGGCCTTGAGCTTGCGCTGGCCCGTTTCGCCAAAGCCTTCGATGCTGGTTTGCCACGAGTAAATCTCCTGCTCGAGGGAAGTGAGTTCGGGCAATGTGCTGTCGTCGGGCATTGGGTTTTATTGGAGGGACGAGCTTGCGAGTCCTTTAGACATTCGCGGGCTCGCAAGCTCGTCCCTCCATTACGCGTTGTCCTCACGCACGACTTTGCCATTTTCCATTCGGAAATGACAGCCCGCCAAGCGCTTGGCTTCGCTGGGGCTGTGAGTGATGTGAAGAACGGTGACGCCGGTTTCGCGGTGGACGTGCTCGAGAAGGCGGCACATTTCCTCGTGGAGTTCCTCGTCGAGGGCGGCGAGCGGTTCGTCGAGGCAAAGGACGGCGGGGCGATGGGCGAGCGCGCGGCCGAGGGCGACGCGTTGGGCTTCGCCACCACTGAGTTTGTCCGGCGCGCGGTCGAGGAGTTGGGTGATGCCGAGCAGCTTGGCGAGTTCATTGACGCGCGCGGCGATTTGGGTTTGCGGTTGTTTGCGGAGCACGAGGGCGAAGGCCAGTTGCTCGCGCACAATCATGGTGGGAAACAACGCGCGGTCCTGCGGCACGTAGCCGACGCCGCGCTCGGCGGGCGGGAGTCCGGCAACCTCCACATCATCGAGGCGAATGCTGCCGCTCGTGATGGCGCGCAAGCCGCAGACGGCCTCGAGGACGGTGGTCTTACCGCAACCGCTGCGACCCATCAGTACGCCGTATTCGCCGGCGGCGAGCGTGAGGTTTACGCCGCTCAATTCGAAGCTTCCCTGTTTCAGTGAAATGTTTTTGAGCGCAATCATGCGAAAATCCGTTTCATGCCGAGCGTGCGGGCGATGAGGAAAACAATGACCGCCGCGCCAATCATGATTAGCGAAACGGCGAGCATCCCCTCAGTGCGTCCGGCTTGGAGTTCGAGAAATGCGCTGGTGGGCAGCACCTCGGTTTTCTGCCGCGTGGCGCCGGCAAAGACAAGAATCGGCCCGAACTCGCCCAGCGCGCGCGCCCACGAAAGCGTGGCGGCCGCGAGCAACCCGCCCTTGGCTTGCGGCATGATGACACGCCAAAAGGCTTGCTGCCGATTGCAACCGAGGGTGAGCGCGACTTGCTCATAGCGGTGCGGGATTTGGTCGAACGTCACGCGCATCGTGCGCACGGCGAAGGCGCAGGCGACCATGAATTGCGCAAGCACGACGGCGGGCCATTTGTACACGACCGAATCGCTGAGCCAATCGGGCGCGTAGCGAAACAGAATGAGCAGCGAAAGGCCAACGACGAGCGGCGGCAGCACGATGGGAATGTCGAGCAGCGTGTCGATGAGCGGTTTGCCGCGAAACTCAAACCGGCTCATTATATAACCAATCGGCACCGCCACCCAAATGGACATCAACGTGGTGATCGTGCAGCTGATGAGGCTCAGCATTATTGAAAACTGAATGTCGCGACTGCGCAACGCTTGGACGAGCGGGTTGGGCTTGGAAAGTTGCAGCGTCTCGGGGGCCACCGTGGCCTCGGATAGCGCGATGGAAAGTTGGTTGGTGGTGGTGTCGGTGATTTCGTGCACGCCATCCCAGCCCTCGCCCGCGCCGTGGACGCGGATAAATTGGCCCCACAAGAGGCCGTGCGGTTCGTCGGTGGTGAGCGTGGCGACGTGGTTGGTGAGGGCGATTTCAATCACGCGCGCCTCGGGCCGCAGTGAGGCGGTGATGGGCGAGTTTGGGCCGATCCTTGTTTTTGCCGGTGCCACGCGGCAGAAAACTGAAGTGCTACCCACCAGCGCATTTCTCGAACTCCAAGCCGGACGCACCGAGGGGATGCTCGCCGTTTCACTGATAATGATTGGCGCGGCGGTCATTGTTTTCCTCATCGCCCGCACGCTCGGCATGAAACGGATTTTCGCATGATTGCGCTCAAAAACAT
>DQLO01000290.1 GCA_015660155.1 Verrucomicrobiota bacterium | reverse complement strand
TTCGTGACATTTTTGCTGCCCTTTGGACGGCCTGCCTTTTTCGTGACATTTTTGCTGCCCTTTGGACGGCCTGCCTTTTTCGTGACATTTTTGCTGCCCTTTGGACGGCCCGGTTTTTTAGCTTTGTTCTTGCTGCCCTTTGGGCGGCCTGGTTTCTTCTTTTTAGGTTGTGCCATAATTTTTCCCTTTAATTGAGTTTGGGTTGCCGGAGGTTCTATCACTATTCTAGTTAATGTAAACAATAAACTTTCTTTTTATGGACGGCAATTTTTACTGGATTTTGGAGAGGTGCATTCGTCTCGGTGAAGGTCAGAAAATGGGGGAAGGTGGAATTTGCCCCTTCCAGGCATTCGCGCGCGGAAGCGCGGCGTTACCGGAGCAGCTCCAGCACGTTCTCGGGTGGGCGGCCGATGAGGGCGCGGTTTCCTTTGATGATGATGGGGCGCTCGAGGAGGATGGGGTTCGCTGCGATGGCGGCGAGGATTTTGTTTTCGGCGGTGTCTGGCGAGAGGCCGAGTTTTTTGTATTCATCCTCTTTAGTGCGAAGGATGTCGTGCGCGCTTAAATCCAGCTTGCGCAGCAAATCGCGCAGGGCGGATTTGGTGGGCGGTGTTTTGAGGTATTCGATGACTTCCGGTTCCACGCCGTTTTCGCGCAGGAGCGCGAGGGCTTGGCGGCTTTTGGAGCAGCGGGGGTTGTGGTAAATGATCATTGTTGGCCGGCTTCCTGCGAGGGGAGATATTCGCGGTAGGTAAACAACGCGGCGCCGGCGGCAAGAAAAAATAGTGTGGCACCGATGAGCACGAATCCGGCGGTGAGCGGATCGGCGGCGGACCATTTGGATTCGCCCTCCACCATCACGCTCATCACCATATTGTTTTGCGCAAGCAAGGTGTGGACGTGCCGCAGGATGGAGAGCTGATTGATGTTGCTCGATTCCACCATGCCGAGGCCCATCTCCACCACGAGCCAATAGAGAATGCCGATCACCACAAAGCGTTGGTGCACCAAACCGAGCAACCCCGCCAGCGCGCTCCACGCGAAGATGGCGAGTATTTGCGTGAGCAACATCATCGGCAGCAACGCGCCCAAGCCCTCGATTTGTTTCAACGCGCCCAGTGCAAAGAGCGCGAGTGTGCCCACGAAGAACACCAACTGCAGCCAGCCCACGTGGCAAATGTACTGCAGTAAATACAACGTGTGCCGGTGCTGCGGGCGCGTACACAGGAAGCTGAGTGTGTTCGCCTGCACTTCGGCGCGCATCATTGAGCCGCACACGTTGAGGCAGGTGAGTGGGATTAAGAAATGCAGATAAATTCCGACCACCCATTCGAGCCAACCCTTTTCGTTCCCGCTATTGATAGTGAGCAGCATGAGAAAACCCAACGCACCGGCGCCGAGCGCAAGTCGGATAAAGGCACGGGTGGTGCAGTGTTGCGCCCACACGAGCGCCCACATTCCGCGCAGCGCGCCGCCGAAATGAACCGTGGGTAGCATGGAGGGATCCTGGCTCATTCGGTCATCTTTTCAAAAATATCCTGCAGCGAGCGATCGCGACTGCGCAGTTCGTGGAGGGCAATGTCATTGTCAGTTAGCAAATCCACGAGGGTTTCGCTGAAACGCCGGGGGTCTTTCACGCGCAAATCCAGCCCGCCTTCATCACCGCCGGCGTCGGTGCTATCGAAGCCCAGCAACAGATCGGCCTCGAAGAGCACGCGCGTGAAGCGCAAGGGATCACTGCAGCGGATGTGGAGGTTGGCCTCGGTGCCTTGCAGGCGGCGTTGGAGCGCGAGCTGGCTGCCGCTGGCGATCACGCGGCCCCAGTTGAGAATCAAAATCTCCGGACACAGCGCCTCCAGCTCGTGCAAAATATGGCTGCTGATCAGCACCGTGGTGCCTTCGACGGCGAGTTGTTTAAGAATGCGCTGGATGTCCTGCCGCCCCATGGGGTCGAGGCCGTTCATCGGTTCATCCAAAACCAACAAACGCGGATGGTGCAGCAGCGCTTGCGCGAGCTTCACGCGTTGGCGCATGCCCTTGGAAAATTGGCCGAGCGGTTTTCCCCAATGCACGCGCTCGAGTTTTACGCGATCGAGAATGGCGTCCACGTGATCCGGCGCGGCGGAGGGCGCGATGCCCGAGAGCATCGCCAAGCCGCGCAGCCACGTGCGCGCCCGCAGGCGATCGGGCAGTGCATCGTCTTCCGGACAAAAGCCAATCTCGCGCAGCACGTCGGGATTGTTCCACGGTTGCATGCCAAACACCGTCAGCTCGCCGTCACTGGGCCGCAACTGACCGGTGATGATTTTGATGAGCGTGCTCTTGCCCGCGCCATTGGGGCCGACCAATCCGGTGAGCCCCGGGCCGATGTCGAAGCTGATATTGTTCAGCCCCATCACGATGCCATACCAACGGCTCAGCTCGGCAGCTTGGATGACCGGCGTTGTGCTCGCGGTGCTCATTCGGGTTTCACCTTTTTGTAAAGCGTCAACAAAGCCGCGCCGCCCAATAGGCTGAGGCAGGAGATGGCCGCCGCCACGTTATTCGCTGTGACGGCGAGGCGGTTTTTCATTTGTTGGAATAATCCCCCCTCCGTGATGCCCGGAAACTCGGTATCCAATTCTCTAAAGTCTCCGCCGATATCAAAAATCCAGCGCTGCAGCAGCTCGAGGTCGAACCAAAAACTCAGGTACTGCAGCCAATAATTTTTTGAGCCCATTCCAATGCCCGAGAGCACCACGCCCAGCAGCAGCACCCCCACCCAAATCGACGTGGCCGTGCGCGGGCTCGACGTCATCGCCGAGACGCCCAGCGCCATCAGCCCCAAAATCACCATACCCGACCCCACAAACGCCACCGAATGCAACAGCGCCGGTGCGGTGTGCCAAAAAAACGAAATTTTGGGCGCCATTAAATTTCCCATCATCCACGTGACCAGCGTTGGCCCCAGCCAAGTGAGGGTGAGCAGCAGCAGCACCCCGCCAAACTTGCCGAGGCAATAATCGAAACGGCTTACGGCTTTCGACGAATAAATGGTGATCGCGCGGCTGGACAGATCGCTGGTAATCAGCCGCGGAATCGCCATGCCCAAAGCCACCAACGAAAGCGTTAGCGAAGACACAATCGCGCCGGTGAAGATGTAGAAAAACAAGTTGTACGTCATGCCAATGGCAATGCGCGGATTCTCCTCCGCCCAACCCTGAAACATCGGCCCAATGACCTTGAAGAACCCAAGATTTTCCGTAATGAACGCGTACACCGCGCTGTCTTGATCCATCAGCTGGCCGAACCCAAACAGGAAAATCCCCTGCAGAAATGCGTAAATCCAACACGACCACACCACCCAACGCATGCCCTTTACCTTGAGGCACGCGGTGAGCGTGGCTTGGGCGATCACCCAACGGCGATAACCGATGCCGCGCGTCTCGCCGTCGCGATGCGTGTAGCTGGAATCAATCTGGGCCATGAGTCGAGAGGGCTTGAAGGAAAACCTCCTCCAAGGCGTTGGGGCTGGGCAGTGCTTCGATGGGGTGGACGCCTTCGTCGCGCAAAAATTTCAAAACCGGCGTGAGGCTCTCGCGCCCGTGCTTCACGGTGATGTGGCCGTTGGATTCCAGTTCGCAGGTGCATTCGTTCGCGCGCAATATTTCCAGCACGCGCTGGTGTTCGCCTTCCACCACCAATTCGGCAAACCCCGCGCGGCGCGCCTTGAGATTTTGCAGCGTGTCCTGCACCAAAACTTCACCGCGGGCGATGATGATGATCTCGCCGCAAATGCGATCCACGTCCTGCAATAAATGCGAGGAGAGCACCACGGAAATTTGGTGCTGCTTCCACAAGCTCTCCACGAGCTGCAAAATTTGCTCACGCCCTTTTGGGTCGAGGCCGTTGGTGGGTTCATCGAGGAATACCAACTCCGGATCGTGCACAATCGCCTGCGCCAGTTTCACTCGCTGCTTCATGCCGGTGGAATACGTGTCCACCGCGCGATACCGCTCCTGCCCCATGCCCACGAAATCGAGCATCTCGTGCGCCCGCTGCCGCGCCTCCTGAAACGGCAGCCCGTTGAGCTGCGCGCAGTAAGTCACATACTCGCAGCCGAGCATCCCGGAGATGAGGCAATCCTGCTCCGGCGCATAGCCCACGCGCGTGCGAATCTCGCGGCCCTCGCTGCCCACATCGCGCCCCAGCAACCGCGCGCCGCCCATCGAAATGGGATGCAACTGCAGCAAGCATTTCATGAGGGTGGATTTCCCCGCGCCATTGGGCCCGAGCAAACCAATCGTGCCCGGCGACACACTGAGCGAAACATTATTAAGCGCCGCAAAGTCACCAAAAAGTTTGGTCACCCCACTACACTCAATAATCGCGCCAGACATCCGCGCGGAAGTTATGCGAAACCAACGTGCGGGCCAAGTCAAAGGTAGGGCGGTTTACTCCGAAACCGCCGCGGCGCGCTGGGAGCGCTCGCCCTACTTGCGGCTACGCGTAGTTGGAAACGTAGGGGATTTTTTCGGCAACGGCTTTGGCTTGATCCAAGTTTTCCAAAAGACCGGCGCGGGCGTTCCAGGAGCCGTCGAGAAATTGGGATTGGGTGCCGGGTTGAATTTTCAGAGCGATGGTGCCGCACGGGCCGGTGGCGGTGGCGGTTGCGATGTCGAGCGTGAGTTCGCCTTCGGGGTTGCTCTCGATGGCGGCTTGGATTTGGGCGCAGGTTTCGTGGTCGGCGGTGAAGCACGGGATCGCGAGCGAGACGCAGTTGCCATAAAAAATTTCGGAATAGCTCTCGGCAATGATGGCGCGGATGCCCCAGCGTTGGAGCGATTGCGGCGCGTGTTCACGACTGGAACCGCAGCCAAAATTTTGGTTGGCCACGAGCACGGCGGCGTTGGCAAAACGGGCATCGGCGAAGGGATGCGTCTCGCCCTTGGCGGCGAGGCCTTTGATGTCATCGGCAAAGGCGTGCTCGCCGAT
>DQLO01000077.1 GCA_015660155.1 Verrucomicrobiota bacterium | reverse complement strand
GCCATGCTCTACTAAATATCCGGCAGTATAAACAAACAGAACATCAAGGTACTCCGTATTGCCACCGCGTATGTGATGCAAAATTCCGGGATGAGTAGGACCAGCGAATTGCCAGGCTGAACCGCTCCGTCCCCAGAGGCCAAAGGACTGGTTGGAGGGATTGACGCCCGCCGCCGCCAACAAAGGCTTGCTAAAAAAGCCCACGGAGTTGATGGAGTTGAGCAAGTTATGGGAGCTGGTGTTCACCGGCTCAGTTGATGGGCCTTTCCGAGTTGGCGTGGGGGTCGATGTGCCGGGTTTCGGGGTTCGATTTAGCGCTGCCTTTTTGAGGCGCCTCTTTATTTCAGCAAACGACCGGCAATCCGGACACGTCGCGCCCACGCGGTGCGTATGCCCGCCGGGGGCAAGCAGCGACTGCGCTTCTGAGCCGCGCACCACCAATCGCCGCAATGCCTTCGCCTCGGGGGAGTCCTGACGTGCCACCTGTGTGGCGGGCAACCCCGGTTTCGTTGCAGCAGTTTTTTCCGGTTGTTTTGCCTTCCCCTGATTAATGGCACCACCGCAACCGGGAATCTTTGATTGATCCACCTCCACGATGACATGTTTGCCATCAATCTCATGCGTGATTAAATACTGCGTGCCGAACGTATCCACCACCACGCCCATCAGTTTCCCGGGCCGGACGGTTTTCCGGCACATCACCATCAGTGTATCCGGATCATTATCCAGCCGACCCACCGAGGTTTCCATGCCGCCATTGACGAACCGGCGCACCACCACCTCGGTGGTCACCTGCAGGTCATCAAAAAGATTCAGCCGAATCTTGCCGCCCAGCGTATTCAACCGCTCCAAAGCATCGGGTGAAAGCTTCACCCAACGATGTCGCTTGGCTACGCTGGATTCGCGAAACGTTGCAGGTTGTTCACTCACCGGCAAATCCACAAACAACTCCGGCCCGCTCATCCGAAGATCATATTGCCAGTAGCCCACCAAACCTAAAATCACGATCACCACCGACACCAAGCCCGCCACCAATGCGCGTTTGTTCGCCACAGCCAAGCCTTCAACTGGTTCATCGTTTTCACGCAGGGCGTACTCCTCATTTTCCCATCGACGGCAGATTGCCATCGCCTCATCTTTATCAATAGTGCCCGTGCTTCGCTGCGTCCGCCGCCCATCCGCCGTGGCGTAACAGCAAACCCAGTTATCACTTTTTAGTCGCTTACGTAAACTAGCCATAATGTGGTAACAACTTGTTGTTCAGTTAAAATTTCAGGGTAACAACGACCCGTTGCCTCATCATTACCACAAAATCGCCATTTTCGCAAATGTTTTTTTGGTAACAACAGCACTTTTTTATTCACTCGTTTCGGGCGGTTTTTTGGGGTTTCAAACATTTGCAGGACATTTGCCGGACTCGCAAGCTCGTCCCTCCATTGAAAGTCAGAATCGCAATCGATTGGAGGGACGAGCTTGCGAGTCCGAACCCAAAACAAAATTTAACCGACAAACCCAAAAATCAAACACCCCAAACCCGCAACGAACTCCCCTTGACAGAACCAAAATCTCCACTATTCTCATTCCAGTTGCGATGAACCAATCCGATCGATCACTTCAATCATTTTCCCACCGCGTGTATGCGATGATGTTCCGGCGCACGGCCCTGCGTTGGATGGGGGTGTGGCTGATGGTGCTGGGCGTGCTCGCGCTGGTGGTGAGGCTCACCGCGAGTTTGCCGCCGTACTGGTGGGCGTACGGATTGGGATCACTGGCTATTTTGCTGGGCGTGGCGTGGCGGCGCGAATTAAAGCGCCGCCCCAATGCCGAACAGCTCCGAGCCACCTTCGATAAAGAAAACAAAGCCGGCGGTCTCGTGATGGCCGATGCGGAGGTGGACACCGCGGCGTGGGCGGACCGACAGAATAATTTACGCCTTCCCAATTTGCGCTGGCGCGGCGGGCGGGCGTATGGCGGGTTATTTCTGGCGTTGATTTTTCTGACGGTCACGCTGCTCGTTCCCACGCGCTTTGCCAAGCTGCTGGCGGAACCGCCACTGGAGATTGGCCAAACCATCGAACAAGCACGCGAGCAGGTGAATGTTTTGGAGGAGCAAAATATTTTGTCCGAACAGGAAGCCGAAGTGAAGCGGTCGGAACTGGAACGGCTCAAGGAAGACGCCAGCGGATTTAATCCGGCAAAGACTTGGGAGGCGCTCGACCACCTCAAGCTGTCCAATCAAAACCTCGCCGAACAAGCCGCGCAGGAGGCTCTGAAAAAAATGGCCGCCCTCACCGAAGCCGAGTTGCTCGGCAATGCGGTGGAGAAAATGCCGGCGGATGCCGCGCCCGATTCGGAGGAGAAAGCGTTGCGGGAACTGGGCGCGCTGTTAAACGATTTGCTAAACGAAGAAGCGCTGGAAAATCTCGCGCCGGAAATTCAAAAGGCACTCCAACAGGCCGCGCAAAAAAATCAGCCGATGGATCCCAAACAACTCGAACAGCTACTCGAGGCGTTGCGCGAAAATAAAGACGCGCTTCAAAAGCTCG
>DQLO01000241.1 GCA_015660155.1 Verrucomicrobiota bacterium | reverse complement strand
TCTCTTCTTCGCGCCGGGCACTTTCGGGATCGCTAAGGCGCCAACGACCGCTGGTCTCTTCCGTGGGATTGGCTAGGTCATCGATTCTTTTCTCTAAGGATGCAAACATCGTTTGGAAATCAGGATCACTTGTGGTCCCCTTAACGCCGGCCAGGATTGCTCGCCGGTTGCTAATGGCCTCGGCGGCAAGTTCCTTTCCTTGACCCGGGCTGCGACCTAATCGTTCGAGGTCTCCCCTCAAAGCACCGCGTGAGCCGCCGCCCCGGCCGCCAAAGCCGCCACCACCGCCTTGCTGCATTCGTGCTCTAAACTCTGCAATGCGATCTTCGCGACTGGCACCTTCGCCACCTTCGCCGCCGCCAGCAGCCCGTTGAGCCCGATCGGCTTCGCGTTTGGCTTGCTCAACTTTTTCATCGGCCATTTTTTGGAGGCCTTCCTTGAATCGATCCACCATTACCTGGCCAGCAGCTGGGGATTCATCGAGGTAATCATTGATACGTCCCCACAGATCGTCCTTGGTGCGGTTCTCAATGTTGGCATCATAATAGGCGGTGGCGAGGATGGGCACCGCCTGCGCCTCGAGCACTTTGGTGAGGTAATCCAGCGCGCGGCGATTGAGGCCGCCTTCAGTGACCAGCATTTTCTCGGCTTCATCCTTGAAGGTGGTATCTTTATAGCGAACTAAAATATCCCACAGGGCACCCACGGCGCGCATGTCGAGTTGGCCGGGAATATCGTTGGCGGCATCGGGCGGGTTCTTAAGAATGTATTGTGCTGCGCTGAGCACTTTTTCTTTGTACTGATGCTCCGCGCCGTCGGACAGTTTCGTGAGTTGGAGGTCAATGAGCGAAACTTCCACGCCGACCTGCGTTTGCTTGAGTGTTCTCACGAGGATCGCTTCGGCATCGGCACCGCCAATGCGCCCGAGGGTTTCGATGAGGCCGATGCGCAGTGAAATGGGCATGACCCGTTGGGATTCGCCGGGCCGTCCGCGTTCACCGCCGGGGCGTCCGCCACCGGGGCGTTCGCCGCCGGGGCGTCCGCCGCCGGGTTGGGCGGAGATGATTCCGGTGAGGGTTAGGAAAAATAGAATGTTGAGTGTGTGTTTCATTTTTTAGATTTGTGTTTTGGTTTTAGATTGAATGGATTGGTTAACGTCCTCCGCGTCCGCCGCGATCGCCGCCGCGCCCACCTCGGTCGCCTCCCATTCCCCGCATCATCATCCGAATACGGTCGCCTTGATCGCCTCCCATTTGCTCGAGCTGAGCCTTTTGTTCGTCGGTCATCAATCCCATGAATTTCTCTGAACCGCTGGAGAAGATTTCGCGCATTTTCTGGCCACGCTCTTCGCGGGTCAATTCTTGATTACCCCAGATTTCCCTCATCTTGGCACCCATTTCTTCGCGTTGTTTTTCTCCGAAGGCGCGCATCTCTTCCATCTGCGAGTTGGTGATGTTGAGTTGTTGGCGGAAGCTGGGCCGGCCAAATTCCTTGTCCACATTCTGGTTCATGAAGTTGGCGATGGCGGGCAGCGACTCTCCGCTGGCGTCCACGAGGCTTTCAAAATAGTGGATGACCCGCTTCTGCGATTCCACGTCCGCGCCGGTGGTGCCGTCGGCTGAAAGTTGTTCGATGAGATCCGCCGGATCGGTCACCACGCCGGGCACCTGCACGTTGGATTCTTTGAGGACCATTGCGGCCTGCGAACCGGCGTCGGCCCGCAGCTTCACCATTTCTTTGCGGAGGGCTGCCAGTTCCTCCTTATGCGTGTTGTTTTCCGATGCCTTGCGGTCTTCGGTTTTGGTTTTTGTGGATGAGTTCTTGATCCACAAGGTGAACGCCGAACTCACGATCATGGCTGCGATGATGGCTACAATAGTTTTCATAAATGTTTTCCTGACCTTATGACGCCTTGCGGGGCGAAGGGTTACAAAGAAAAAATGGCTTTTTCGGGCTATAATCCGGCCGATTGCACGGCGGGCTCGGCCGCGCGCGGGGAGGCGCCGCGCAGCTTGGCGATCATTGGGGGCAGTTTTTCCAGCAGAAAATCCACCTCCGCATCGGTGGTATATTTGCTGAGGCTCAGCCGCACCGAGCCGAGCGCGTGTTCCGGCGAAACGCCCATCGCCGTCAACACGTGGCTTGGCGCCAGCGAACCGGTGGTGCACGCCGAGCCGCTGCTGGCGCAAATGCCCTCGCGATCGAGCAGCAACAAAATCGCTTCCGCCTCGCAATTGGCAAAACTCAAATTACTGGTGTTCAGCAATCGTGGCTCCTTCGCGCCATTGCGCGTGACGCCTTCGATGCTGCTCATAATGCCGGCCTCCATCCGATCGCGCAAAGCGCGGATGCGGCCCGTGTCATTTTCCAAGCTCGCCATCGCCAGCTCCGCTGCGCGGCCGAAGGCGGCGATTTGCGCGACATTCTCCGTGCCGCCGCGCCGACCGCTTTCCTGGTCGCCGCCCATCACATACGGTTGCCACGCCACGCCCCGCCGCACGTACAACAGCCCGATGCCTTTGGGCGCGTGGAGTTTGTGCGCCGAGAGCGACATGAAATCTACGCCCATCGCTTTCACATCCAGCTTCAACTTGCCGGGCGTTTGCACGGCGTCGGTATGAAATAGCACATTCTTGGCACGACACATCGCGGCGATTTCTTCGATCGGAAAAATCACGCCCGTCTCGTTGTTGGCCAGCATCACCGTCACGGCCGCGGTGTCTTCGCGAATGGCTTCGTGCAGTTCATGCACATCGAGTTGGCCCGCGCGATCCACCGGCAGCCACGTGACTTCGCCGCCGCGTTTTTCAAACGCCTCGCCAAACTTCAAATTGGCCGAGTGCTCCACCGCCGTGGTGACGAGATGCCGCTTGCCCGGTCGCGTGAGCAACGCGCTATTGAGCGCCGCATTGCTGCTCTCGGTGCCGCAACTGGTAAAAATAATTTCGCGCGGATCAGCATTGATCAGCGCCGCCACCTGTTCGCGCGCGGCATCCACCGCCCCCACCAAACGATTGCCGAACGTGTACGCGCTGGAAGGATTGCCCCATTGCTCCGTGAGAAACGGCAGCATCGCCTCCAACACCTCCGGCGCTACACGCGTGGTGGCGTTGTTATCAAAATAATAAACAGGCGTGTCACTCATCAATTCAGCCGCAAACCATCGCGGGGGAACGGCGAGTTAAACAGTCTTTCCACGCCAAAATCAAAGCTTTTTCTTGTGAAGACACACTGCGCGCGGTAAATTGACAGCCAATTCAACGGTATCCAAAGGCATGAAAGCAGCATTTATTTTAGGTATCGCCACCGTGGCCGCTCTAGGCGGTTGGGGCTGGAAAGCTAATCACGCGACTCAAGCCAGTTGCTGCGCCTCGCTGCAGCCGCAATCCGCCGAGCCGCTGTGCGAACTGTGCGTTTCCCCCGGAAGCCGTGCTTCATTGCTGATGGCGCAGCCCGCCTTCATTGCCAATCCCGCCCCGCTCACCGAGGCCGACATCACCGCCGCGCTCAGTGAAAAAATCATCGGCCCCGATCTCGCGTTGGAAGAAGTCCGCGTCTTCAATGAAACCCGCGTGCCCGAAATGCCCCGCGTCCGCTCCGCCGCCGAATGGAAAATCAAAGCCGACGAATACCGCAAAAACATTTTGGACAAAGTTGTGTTCCGAGGTGCAGCCGCCAAGTGGCGCAACACAGCGCTGAAAGTGGAGTGGGGCGATTCGATTGAAAATCTTCCGGGCTACCGCATCAGGAAACTGAAATTCGAGGCCTTGCCCGGCTGGTGGATTCCCGCGCTGCTTTACGAGCCACTCAACCTCAAGGGCAAAGTGCCCGTGGTGATGAACGTCAACGGCCACGCCCGTACGGGTAAGGCGACGGACGGCAAACAACTCCGCTGCATCAACCTCGTCAAGCGCGGCATGATTGTGCTCAACCCCGAGTGGATTGGCATGGGCCAGTTCGCCAATCGCATGGGGCATTATCAGATGAACCAGCTCGACCTCTGCGGCTCCTCCGGCATCGCGCCGTTTTATCTGAACATGAGCAAGGGCCTCGACGTGCTGCTCGCCCATCCCAATGCCGACCCCAAGCAGGTGGCGGTGGCCGGCCTTTCCGGTGGTGGTTGGCAGACGATTTTCATCAGCTCACTCGACGAACGCGTCACGCTCGCCAATCCCGTCGCCGGCTATTCCAGCTTCAAAACCCGCGCGCGCCACGGCAAGGATCTCGGCGATTCCGAGCAAACCCCCAACGACCTCGCCCTCTACGCCGACTACACCCACCTCACAGCGATGCTCGCCAATCGCTCCGCGTTGCTAACTAATAACGCTTACGACGCCTGCTGTTTCACTGCCGGCCACGCGCTGCCGCCGCTCATCGAGGCCGCCGCGCCCATCTTCGCCCTGCACGACCGCCGCGATTTCTTGCGCACGCATATTAATTTCAAACCCGGCACCCACAACTTCGGCATCGACAACCGTCAACAACTCTACTGTTTCATCGGCGACGTATTTTATCCCGGCGACAAAAAATTCAACCGCAACGAAATCCCCAGCGAAAAAGAAATCAAAACCTACGACGAACTCATCGTCCCCTTGCCCAAGGACAACCACTCCTTCAACACCCTCGCGCTGGGGCTTATGAAAAATCTCCCCAAACCCCAAACCGGTAGCAAAACCGAACAACGCACCAAGCTGCTAAAAATCATTCACGCCAAAAATTACAAAGCGAAGGCCAAGGAAATCGGCGGCGAAGGCAGCGTGACCCATTACCAATTCCAAATCGGCAACGACTGGACCGTGCCCGGCACCGTCTTCACGCCTGATGAACCCAATGGCACCACCCTCCTCATCGCCGACACCGGCCGTAAAACCCAAGCCGCGCGCGTAAAAAGGCTGCTCGCCGAGAGCCAACGCGTCATCGCCTTCGACCCCTTCTTCTTCGGCGAATCCAAAATCAAAAGCCGCGATTTCTTGCACGTCATCCTGATGCACGCCGTCGGCGAACGCGCCATCGGCATCCAATCCGGCCAAATCACCGCCCTCGCCAACTGGGCCAAAAAAGAATTCAGCGCTCCAGTCACCCTCCACTCCACCGGCCCCCGCCTCAGCGTGGCCGCGCGCTTGGCGGTGGTGCAGACGAAGGCCATCGCCTCCATCGAATTGGAAAACCCAATGAAAAGTCTCAAGGAAGTCATTACCGCCAACAGAGGTGCCAATCATCTGCCCGAGCTGATGTGCCACGGCTTGCTCGAGCATTTCGACTTGAAACAAATCGAGGCGCTCAAAAAATAGACACGGATTTCACGGATGAACACGGATTTAATAATCTGTGAAAATCCGTGAAATCCGTGTCTTCATTTTCCAAACTCTAATTCCACCACTCCGTACACGAGGAATTTTGGAAGGCTGATATGAAACGTGTTGGTTGAAAAAGTGGCGAGGAGTTCAATCGCTTTGTCATTTTCCGGTGTGTAAAATCGGATGTGTTTGAGCGCCTTCCCTTCCGGCACGCGGAATGAAAACCGCACCCCATCGACCGCGATGGGTTTTTCGTCGTGGATGCCGCCACCGGCGCTTTTCGGTTTGGCGGGTTCGGTGCGGTTGTAATTCACAAAATGCAAATGCAACGCGTCGCCCTTGGCTGGGCGGCTGAGCGAAGCTCTCACGGTCTTGGGCGCGGTGATTTTGAAACGGCTTGATGCCGTCGGCGTTTTGCCGTTCACGCGATAAACGGTCTTGAACTTGGCGAGGGCCGCGTTGGGGGCGAGGTCGTCGGGGAGCACGTCGAAGAGGATGTGCCGGTTCAGCAATGAATCGCCGAGCTTCAGAAATTTTTGAACGTCGGCCACGTTGCCCGCGTGCACGGCTTTGCGTGGGAAAAGCAACACACTCTCGGTGGCGGGTTGGTTACTCCTATATATAGAGGCGTTGCGGCGGATGAAATTGTAATATTGCGTGATGACCTTGCGCGCCTCGGCGTTGGTGAAGCGCGTGTAAAACCCCATCGGCGCGCCGCCGTTGGCGATGAGCTCCGCGATGGCCACGCGCGTGCGGGTGCTTTCGTATTTGCCGAGCGTGAAAGGTTTGCCGCCGGTGGCGCCGCGAATATACCGCGCCTGCAGCGTGCCCTCGCCGAGGAAGCCGTTTTTGAGGTCGGTGTAAAACGCGCCGCTGCCGGTGCTGTACCAAAGATAATCCTCATCCTTCGCCCACAGCTCGGCGGGCAAAAGGCAACGCTCGTCGCCGTTGATTTGCCCGAAGCGGCCGAGGTGATTCCACTGGCCGACGATGAGCTCGGGCTTGAGCGAGCGACCGTATTTCACAAAAACCTCGTCAAAACATTCCTTGGTTGCGATTTGCGAAAAGCGCAGCTGCTCGCGCTTGAAGAGCGTGCTCTTGGCGGGGTCGTGCCACGCGCCGATTTCGGTGAACTTGTGTTTGGCGAGGTTGTTGATTTTAAAATTCGTTTTCAACTCCGCCGCTGTGAAGCGGCCGCCGAGGTATTCGCGAAACTCGCGCTGGCAATGTTCGCACAAACAATTGTGCCGGTAAAAATAATTGATCATGAATCCATCCAAGCCCGCGCGAATGCCCTCGCGCGCCCACGCCTTCAGCACCGTGCGCCAGTGGGGGTTGTTGAGGCACGCCCAGTATTCCTTCATGCCGCCGATGGAGTAGCTGTTGTTAATGCGCGGTGTGCCGTCGGCGTTTTTTTCCAGAAGGTCCAGTGGGTTTTTCACCGGCTTGGGGCCGAGTTGTTTTTGGTCCCACAGTTCGTTGTAAAATTTGAAAAAACCTCGCGGACCATCTTTGCCCGTCGGTTCGCCCACGAGAAACTCGATGTTGAAATGGCCGATGACGAGCACGTCGAGCTTGTGCAATTCGCGGTTGCGCTGGATGAGCCACGCGCGATTTTCCGCGAGGCCCACTTTCGGAAAGTGTGCGGGATAGCCGCCGCCGTGTTTCGTGTGCGCGAGGCTCCAATAATGGCCGCCGTAAAAACCCACCTGCGCCAGCTCTGGCCGCGCCTCCTTGACGAAGGGCAGATAATCCGCGTGTGCGTAGTTCGCCCAGTGGGCGATCATGGTGGTGAACTCGAGCGGGCGTTGCGGGGCGCTTTGGCAGGCGCTGACGGTGAACAGGAGCGGAAGAATGAGCAGGATTTTTTTCATGGCGCTTGTGGACG